>DATEIH010000348.1:0-7082 GCA_035279165.1 Candidatus Nitrosocosmicus sp.
TATGTTTTGGTATAGCAATTTTGATAGGATGTCTAAAGGCAGGATGTACCAGGATGAACTCGCCCTTATGCAATTTACTAATAACTGATTTGGTAGTATCGTCTACCATTGAATAAGAATTTGAAGAAAGTTCGGATAAACCCAACTTGGTGATAATATGTAAACCAGTATTTTCATTAATACTTTGATCAATTTGACTTTTGAATTGTTGTGCAGAAAAAAGTACGCAATGCCTAGATTGACCTGTGATTAAGGTTTTCAATAGTTCTTCGGCAACAGCCGAACGATTAGACAATGATAGCCGGAGACCACTATTACCTGATTCCCCCCGTGGCAAAAATCTGTTAATTTCGTCGATAAAGACTACAGTATATTTTGGTTTTTTTGTCGATTCTGTTCTTATTCTCCCTATTTTGTCTCCAATTTCACCATCACCTTTACCACCAGCATCAGCGTCAACGTCACCATCATTATTACCATATTTGTCTTCAAGATTATTTGCATGACCAAGAGAATACATCTCGTTTATTGTTTTAATTACTTCTCCAACTACAAATGCTTGTTCATCTAATGTAGGCAACATAGCTATATCTATCACAAACACCTCATTTTTCTTCATTTTTTTGATTTCCTTACCAAGATATCTGCTGGTTACCTTTTTGTCTACAAATAATGTAGATGGCTTTCTATATTTTTGGATCATCCCCTGGAATTTTAACAAGGTAGTCTTGTGTGTAACGATCTCTTCTGGATATTCACTAAAATTAATCAAGTCAGTCCAGGTTGCAATTTTGTGAGGACTTCCGTTGTCAGCATATCCTTGATTTAAGTTGGGCCAGAATTCATAAATGTAATTTAGGATTGATGAAATATTATGCTGTGGATTTAAAGTTGTTTCAGAGGAAAATAACAATTCCAGCCGATCATAAACATCAGATAATTCAAAAGAATATGTGAAATAGTTATTCGCTGGAATATGTGCAGAATTTGGTTTACCATCCTTTCCCCTTGGGAGAAAATATTTTACATTATTAAATGGGGTTAAATTCAAGCCAAGTATATCCAGTTTATGTTTATCCTCACTGGAATAAGTTTTATCACTTTCTTCGTCAATGTGAAGAAGATCTCTTTCTTTGGTATTAATTAATATTATAGAAATACCTTCTTCCAATAGTTTTTGATGAACGACCTGCAGCAGAAATAAGAGATAGCTAGTCTTCATATTTCCTGAAATGCCCGTAGCGTTAACGTGAGTGGTATCAGGTCCAAAAATGTATGATACATCTAGGTCTATTGGAATGTTAGTACCGTTAGTCATTGAAATTATACCTGCTGGAATTGGTTGTTCCATTTCTGGAATTCCAAGAGATGAAATAACCTCTTCCACAGTGGCAAAAGTTACTAATTTGCCTTCTTGAACGGGCATATTAATCCTCCAATTTTCAGACTTTAGCGACATTTGACTTGGAAGTGAAGTATTTGAAGAAATTTCCTCCTTATCTCTTTGAGATTGAAGGTTGGCAATTACATCAATCTTTGCCACTGTTATGCCATCGCTCAACTTTTCTTTGGTATTCAAAAGTATATCGTCCTGAGAGGAATATGGTTTTTTAGTAAAAGTTTCCCTGTCTATAAATATCCTCTTTAGTTCTTTAACCATTCCAATAGTTTTGGTATTTTGAATATTTTCTACACTAATAAAGTCAAAAGGGTTTATCAGGATATCAGGTTTAATTATGATCCAAAATGAATCTATAGAATTTGAATAATTTTCGGATACGAATGTAATTCCGATGGATTTGTTATCTTGCATTTGTAAAACTTTGGTCTACAAAGGTTATAAGAGACCAATCATTAATTTGGATACTAGACATATCATTTATCTTTACATAAAATCTATCCAAATGATCCTCTTTTTATAAATATCGCATATACTGTGATAACAACCTGGCATTGTTTTTATGATTTTACATTGATAAAGTTGACTACATTTCCAGATTAATCTCATTTATGGACTTGTTTAATTTATATGATTCATTCTCATTTTTTTAGATTATTGAACAGCAGTGACGACATAAAATATGTTGTAGTAGTAAGAAAAGATCTTGGAATGGGTGTCGGAAAAATTGCTGGCCAAGTAGGACATGCGTGCAGTTCTGTTGTATGGCAAAACCCCGACCATGTTGCTAATTGGTTTAATTATGCAGGCCAAAAAAAGGCAGTACTAAAAATTCAATCAGAAAAAGAACTAATAGATATAATAAAAAAGGCTCAAGCATATGGTATCATTACTACAGTTATCAGAGATGCTGGAAAAACTCAGATAGAACCTAATACCATGACATGTTGCGGGTTTGGTCCAGATTATTCAACAAAATTGGATAAGTTGACTGGGCATTTAAAGTTGCTATAGTGGTAATATAGATGATAACTATCAAATGAACTTGATGCCTAATGTAAAAAAAACTTTGATACAAACATTAAGAACCAACGAAAATCTTTTATCGATATGTACGATTTATAGTATTTATTTTAAAAATTGAAAGTTTTAAGAGTAAAAACGAATATTACAAAAACTGTTGGGGTTACAGAGTTACTTTATAAGTTGGAACATCTAATTTTTTATATAATAGCAAATTATTTGATGATTAAATTGTATATTAAAAATGCGCTTAATGAATTCTAATCACACTTTTTATTATTTAGGACTATCAGTTCTATTTTCTACAGCCTTAGGAATAATATTCCCAGATATAGGAATGATGGTAGAGCCTTATTTGTTGTTGTGGCTTGGGCTCTTATTGTTGATTAATCTACTAAACATGAATCTATCAGAACTTTATAATGAGTTTTACCACCCGAAGAATTTGATAATACTTACAATACTGAAACTTGTATTAATTCCAGTCGGATTATTTGCAATAATGAACCTGTTGTCGCTTACCGTATTTCCCATAAGTACAAATCTAATGTTGTCAGTGTTTTTATTATCCGGAATATCTACGGGGCTTGGATCACCTTTTGTCGTAAACTTTGTTGGTGGAAGATTACCAATAGTTGTAGGACTAATAATAATAACTTCACTATCTGTTCCATTTATTTTACCCATTTTGATCTTTCTTTTTTTTAGTAGCAACTTTGCAATACCTATTTTTGATATGATAGGACTTTTATTGGTAGCTTTAATGCTACCGTTGATAGCCGGTCAGCTTTTAAAAAGGATTTTTCCTAAACTTATGGATCATATCAATAAACAATCACTAAATCTTTCACTTGTTTTGATTTTCCTTATCAACTTGGGAGTTTTTGCCAAATATTCTTATTTCTTTTTTTATAATCCCCTAGCGACGATAGAAAATATCATCTTAGTATTTATATTGTTTGGATATTACGGGCTAACGGGATATGGCATTTCCCGACTTATGACTTTCTCTAAAGCCGATAGAATATCAACTATGATTTCAATGATATACGTTAACAATATTTTGATAGTGGTGTTTGCTCAGCAATTCTTTGGAACTGAGATCGCTGCTTTAGCAGCATTTTTCAATATTCCTTATTACATGGGAATTATATTACTGAAAAAAACTTTAAGGGCAAAATAAATAGTAGCTATTACTTTTCTTATTAGAGTTTTTTTAATACTAAGATTTTGCTATTATTGATCCTGTAAAGTGCAGTTGAAGCCATGGGACAAAACTGCACTCATAAAGTCATTTTTTATTAAATAGATTTTGAGAATTGTTACTAGTTGATCAAATTTGCATGTTACTACTCAATAAAATAAGGCAATGACCACAATTTTTGGGTGGTATTTACTACTACTTCATTATCACTTTCTGTAATGTACTGCATATGAATTTTGTACCGTCGAATTCAAATCCTTTTTAAATTGATTGCTGATCAGGTCGCCGTATACGACCAAGTCTCTTGAAAAACTCTCAAGTCTACTAAGCAACTGTTTATTTATGATTTTGCGGTCTGCATTAAAATCCTGATTTGAATTTATGGATATCCCATATGGTAAACTCCAGCCATAACACTGTCTTATAGCGGTCCTCATCTGATCCATTACAGTCAAGCCCTTTTCATGCGAAGAACAAATGTACCCAAAGGTCTTTCCGGCAAATTCGGCCCAAAAGTAATCTAAAAAGTTTTTTAGTGATCCTGCCATCGAACCATGGTAATCTGGTGTTGCAAGGACAATAGCGTCAGCCCAATTGACCAATTCAACAGCATGTTCGATACCACTTGAATTTTCATTATATTCTGCAGTATACATTGGTAAAGGATTTGAATAAAGATCTAATAATCTAGCGTCACCTCCGTTTTTGATAACCTTTTTTAAAATTATCTTTAAAGTTTCAGTACTAAAAGAATCTCGCCTCATGCTAGATCCAACACCAAGAACTTTTAAGGTCATCTGTAATACCTACCGCCTATATTTATTTGAAAAATGTAATTTTTTTTATTCACATATAATAGTCGTTAAGGTAATTTATAAACATAACAGTTTATAAATTATATAAATTTGAATATCCCTACTCTGGATAGGATGCTAAAACAAAATACTAAGGAAAATTACTTGTTTCTTTAATCAAGAACTTGCAGATTGAATCTCCTTTCGCAGCTCTATGAGTGACTTCTACTTTAGCATCCAAGATATTTTCAAATAATTCGGTTTCGATAGAGCAAGCCTCCCAATGTTTTTCTGCAATCATTATTATTGGACAGTTATACTCCAATAGAATATGAGAATTGCGTTTTCTATCTTTTTTGGATTCGGCAATATACCCTTCTTCATCCCTAATTCTTGCTAGCTCTTTTACTTTATCATTGAATTTCATATCCTTCATGCGGATGCTATATTTTTCTATTAACTCCTTTTGACGTTCCCGCAATACCGACTCTACTGCCTCCTTACCCATTTTTTTTTCAAGGTAGTCTAAAGCATGTATTGCTATATCGCCGTAGGATTTTGGAAAGACAGTTTTGCCAGTACTAGTTAATGAATATTGCATTGTCGGCCTACCCACACCTTTGCGAATTTCAATACTTTCAACCAACCCTCTATCTTGTAAATCACTCAAATGCTTGTGTACAGCCATTCTAGAAATCTTCATAGCTTTTGACAAGTCGGTTAATCCTGCACGCTTCATGACTTTAAGATAATACAATATTTTTCGTTTAGGATCAGATTGTGAGAATGCTTCAGATTTCAATTTGTTATACTTTCCCATGAGAATTCATTTCAGGTACTTGAATAATACATATCTAATTAATATACAATTTGGTTTATTAATTAAGTGAAGGTCTTTTTAGTAATTGATTAGTCAACTAGATTTAGACTAACTCTTCTCAAAGGTCTTTTCTTAATGTAGAAATAATGAAAAATATGGAGCCAATTTATTCATGGCTTAAAATTTGGACTCGGCCCCTAAATAAATGTAAAGAACCAAAGTTTAAAAATGGTTCAAAATAACAAATTATAGATTGATTATAACAAAACCTCTCTTGGCAATAGTAGGTTTGATAATCATTACAATTACGACTATTGTAATTTATTACTATTACTATGATATAGTTATGTTAAGGGAGAAGCCACCAGAGCCTCAAGAAGTGATTACGCCTGAGGGCAAGGACAAATTTGGAATTGACGAGATTTATCCAACAGTAAAAGGTGGACGAGAGTGGTTTATTAATATGCAAGATCCTCTAAAAGACAATGCTTTTTCAATTACATCAGATGTTCCTATAGCAAAGAATTCAGAAGATGGTTTAGCCTGGTCAATCAATAACAGTCAGATAAGAATGAATGTAGATACTCCAGATAATGAACAGCCTTGGAAAAATATTGAGATGACAGGCTATGTCAAAATAAAGTCAATTTATGATACCAATCAAGAAGATAAAGGAGGAACTGACAATGGGGAGTCGGAGTCATTAACTCCTGATATTACATGGCGCGCACGTGGTGGATCACATAATGATCAAAATCCTTGTGAGGGAACTGCTTTAAATGGAGGAATTGATGTCTCAGACCTAGAAGCTGCTTGGAAGAAGGAAATTTGGCATACAGGAGGATACACCGATTCTAGAGGTTCAGCTAAGGTTACTGAGAATCCGCTGTTAAATAGGTGGATTGGATGGAAGACAATAATATACAACCAGGACAATGACAGTAGTGTAAAAATGGAATCATTTATCGACGATAATAATGATAATGAGTGGAAAAAGGTCAATGAGATCACCGATAAGGGCGGTTGGTTTGCCAATAGTTCAGATAAAGAATTTAATAGTGCAAACTGCAATAAGCCCAAGGACTACATCATAACTAACTCAGGGCCTATAGCAAGTTTTAGGGCAGATAATGTAGCATTTGATTTTAAGAATCTTAGTATCAGAGAAATTCAGCCAGCCTGAAATAATCTAAAGCTAACTTTTTTTTATGTCCCTTTGAAAAGTATGACTTTGGTATTAGTAATCATTGTATTTACAGACTAAAATTCATTAATTAAGAATGAAAATTTTGATTGTTTAGTCTATTTTTTTGAGTTATTCTTCGGACCTTCATCCAATTTTTCGTCCAATCAGACAAGAACTTTTTGGTATTATAAAGGAAAATTCCGTATTAAAGCAAGTGAGGGTTGAAATCCCATATGATTTTCAACAAAAAAGCCTTCATAACCCGCTCCGGGTGATTAATACACAACACATTTCATCTATTAAAAACTTAACCTAGGCTAACATTTATTAATCTAGTTAAGTAATATAGATTATGCAAAATTTAAGGCGATTGGTAGTGCCGCTTTTTTCAATTGTATTGGTTGTTACGACAGCCTTGATAATGTCTTCATACCTACTTAACCCACTAAATCCTTCTTTTGATACCCATGCTCAAAACTCGACTGACAATAGAAAAATGATTGGAAGTCATACTCCAGGCTATCCTGTGTTTCGATCAACCGGAGATATACTAGATCCTATTTCTATTGCTGGCGATTCAAAAAATGCGGTTGTAGATCCGAATAAATATTTACGGGAATTCAATTATGGACACGTTTCTAAATATCCAAATGGAA
>DATEIH010000349.1:0-7908 GCA_035279165.1 Candidatus Nitrosocosmicus sp.
TCGACAATTACAACGCAAATTGACAATAATTTTCAATTAGCCGTCATCAATGAGGAAGGTACAACTAGTATCCAAGTCTTGTCAAGTTAATTTCAAATCAATATCTAATCGATTAACTTTTCTGGCTTATTCAATAAATAGCCTAGAATTTCTTTAATAAGCAAAAAATGCTTATAAACTTAATATTGAATTATTTTTGATAAGAGAGGCAAAAGCGTAGCATGTACCCCAAAAGCAAAATCAAAATTATCGCATCTTTGCTGTTTACCTTTATACTGTTGGCAGCTATAATAGTCATACTTAGCACCAATATAGCAAATGACATACTAAAGGACAGAATAGAGAGCCAGTTCTTAAGCGAATCATCAAGCAGAGGCGAGGCAATACGTTTGCTAATGGGAATCTACATAAACCAAGTTAAGCATTTATCAGATCGGCTTTCTATTGATAACGAGATCAGGGAAATTCTTGTGTCAAATGGTCAAGTAGAACATCGTCTTTCTGATGACGGTGGTTACACTAATTCAACCCTCCTTGAGCAAAAGGTTGCCCAATATGGAGTTGCGCTTGATAATGCAACAAATATCAAAGACATGAAAATTGTTAATGAAAAGGGAGAAATATTATTATCTTTGAATCCGGAAGGGACGTGGAGAAACGCGTCATCATCTAAACCCTACACTGAAAATACTAATAGTTTCTCAAATAAATTAACAAGCAATAGTGTCCCCTTTGTAGAACTGGAAAAAGTCAAGAATGAAAAAAGGCAATTGATATCAATCATTGTTCCTTTTGTGATAAATCAGGACATAGAGAGTCAGAGTTCTACTTTAAACCAAAAAGAGAACAATGACCACCGCCTCTTTTTTTCTGTGTCTATTGATACTGATTCATTTAACAAGATATTATTAAACAGGAAAGGTCTTGGACAATCAGGCGAAGTTTATCTTGTAAACAGCAGTAAGATGATGGCATCTGAATCTAGATTCTTTAATAATGCATCAACAATAGCTGTTGACACTCTTCCAGTTAGAAAATGTTTTGATAGTGCTAATGGTGGAGATGAAAGAGGAATTTACAACGACTATCGCAATATCCCCATATTTGGTTTTTCCTACTGTGCCAAAGATTTGGGATTTGTTTTGCTTGCTGAGATTGACAGAGCAGAAGTCTTGCAACCGATAGACAATCTAAGAAATACAATATTAATAATATCTATAACAAGTGGCCTAGTTTTAATTGCTGTTTCTGTTGTGGTAATATTTACGCTTTTATCATGGAATAAAAAATTGGCATCAGCCAACATTCAATTGCAAGAAAAGGACAAAATGCAAATTGAGTTTATCAATATAGCTGCCCATGAACTTAGGACACCATTGCAACCAATACTAGTATTATCGGAGCTTTTAATCCAAGGAATAAAAGACAGCGAACAAATTCATCTACTAAATATAATATCAAGAAATGCGAAAAAATTGAAAAAATTGTCTGATAATATTCTTGATATTACAAAGATTGAAAGTAATACATTAAACCTCAACAAAGAGCAGTTTTCCCTTGATGAGTTAATACAAAACATAATAAAGGATTTTGAGAATCACCTAAATCACAAACAAATAAAATTTGAGTATAATAATTTAGTTACTAATTGCACTCTATATGCAGACAAAGACAGAATTTCACAGGTTCTTTTAAATCTGATTGGCAATTCAGTCAAGTTTATAGACGGAGAAGGAACGATAACCGTAACGGTTGAAAAGAAAAAAGGTGACAATTCTAGTCAAATTAACAGCAAAACTAAAAATAATGAGATGATTTTCATTACTGTGAAAGATAATGGTAAGGGAATCGACAAAGAAATAATGCCAAAACTGTTCACAAAGTTTGTCACCAAATCCTTTCAAGGTACAGGATTAGGATTGTATATTTCAAAAAAAATTATGGAGGCCCATGGAGGTAGTTTATCTGCTGAGAACAATCTTGACGGAAAAGGCGCCACGTTTTGCTTTAGTTTACCACTGATGTTTCACGAATAATTTGATGAAAATGGAAGCCTGTTACTACTACTTTTGATGGTACTAGGAGAATAGAAGTTCAAAACACATATCTTTTTATTGATTTGTATTTTGAGTATAATTTATGATTAATTTGCGTATGATTAAATATTTCTATTAGAACTATTCTATATACAGATTTGAATCTGTATTATGTATGGTTGAGTAACCCGTATATATCAAGTAGTCAATAATCCGACATACTTTTATTGGTCGGATTCGATCTATATTAGCTTAGTGTGAGATAGTATGAATTCATATTATAATGAGGATGTGGATGCTGGCTATGTCAAATTCACTGATAATAAAATAGTAAAAACAGAACCTATAAGCAAAAATATCTATGTTGATTTGGATAAAAATAACAAGCCAGTAGGAGTAGAGGTATCAGGTATGAAAAATAATGTCAGACATAATGTCATGGGTAAACAGATAGAGAATAGTTTATCCAACTTAGAATCCGATAAATTCAAAGAATTTGCCATTGATGAATATATTATAGAATTAAAGAATAAATTTGGAAAATTTTAGCTAAACCGAACAGGATTAGATATAGAGATAATTTACTTATTGATTACCTCTCCAAATTACTAGATGTTATTTTTTTAATATATATATATGGAGAAGAAATGTCTTCAAAATCTAGGTTATACTCATATCTGACCATTAAACAAAAGTTGAATAAACAAAAGAATTAATATCTTTTTTAAGTTCGTCAAATACTCTGCTATTCTGACACATAAGAAAAGCCCAGTAGTATTAGAAGCCCTACTACCACAGGGATTAATTCTCACTGCTGAAAACTGTTACTCGCAGTATCGTCAATTTGTACTAGTACTTAGATGTTCTGTTATTTATATCATGTATTACCTATATGCTTTATTCTTTGTCTGTGCTAAACAATTTAGTAAAAGGTGTCAGATTGACTTAATTTTCTAATTTTCTTGCAGTATCTGTCACATACTGTACTATATGATAGGTATTTAGTAAATGCGATGTATACATCATTAATCCATATCTATGCATTTAATGTGTATATTTTGTAAGGCTTATCAGTACCATAGTTTACATATTTCCATTGATTAGTGATTGTTAGTTCATGAAATTCATCCTGTAAGATGGGATCTAATGACTTGTAAACGTTCTCTCCAATGGATACTTTATTTGCATCAGTAATTGACATTATTTTCGATGCAACATTCATGCCATATCCTAATATGTCAATAGGTGAGCGTTGATCGTAGCCAAACTGAACAATTGCATTTTCCCCCGCATCTATTCCTATTTTGACGGAAAGCTCTGGATACTTGTATATTTTATGCAGAAATGAATTTACTTCTTCCTTGATTGAATTAATCATTAATTTCCCAGATTCAACTGCTGTACCTGAGGAAAAATATTTGTTATGATCATCAACACGACTCGGAAAAAAACAGATCACTGCATCACCGGCATATTTCAGCACATATCCACCGAGGGTATCTACAACATTAGAAATGTGATAGTCAAAAATCCTGACAATAGAAACAAGGTTATCTATGGGCAATGTCATACTCATCTTAGTTGACCCAACCAGATCAGCATATATAATTACTATTGGGATCTTGGTGCTGATATGATCAAGAAGATAGTTTTGACCTCGTCTCACAGTAGTATGAATAACCTTTGGCCAAAGGTTGTCAAGTATCAAAGGTGTATGTGTTTTGTACCAATAAACCATCAATTCTTCTTCTCGCATACTCTTTTCAAGTAAAGATAAGTTCTCTTGTTTATATGGAATGTCCATAACTTGCATGGTCTCTATCAACGATTCATAAGCCATCAATTCATCATGATTTATTGCAAAATCTTGTCTCAATTGTACAATTTCATAGTCCTCTGGTAAAGAATGCTTTAAAATCTTGTTTTGCTCTTTTATTTTTAAATTTTCCGGATGATTATTTTCAGACCGCGTCGTACCGGTTGTAGTATTAGAAGCAGAAGAAGCGAATGATGATAACAAGTCAGCTTTCGAATCGGTTGGCTTTCCACCAAATTGTCGAATTATATCCTGAAGTCGGGTCTTTTGAATTTTTGTTACATCCAAATGCCTCTTTAATATTTCCTTTAACGCTTCAATTGGCGTGTTGTCTATTCTTAAAGCTATTCTCACTGCTGCCGCATTTTCAATAGAAAGTATTTCATTTAATTCATCAACTAGATTTGGATCAGCTCGAATGTTATTCCTGCTATCATCGAAATTCTCACTATTAGGCATTGACGATGTCAATTACTCTATACCGCATCACAAATAAGGTTATATCTAAGATTTGAAACAAGTCAAGTTCTATAAATACTGACTTGTAGTTTCATCAGGGCGGAGACTATAATGTTTTCTTCTATGTCCTGATATTTGAAAATTTATGGATGCAGTCAAATCGACATATTTCATTTTATATGAATTAATATTTTCAAAGATATCTACTTTGTAGTAGCTAGTTTTGGACGATTTTAATGTAAAATATGTCGTTAATGACAAGTCATTATGGTCATTGTTAGAATATTCAAGTCATGGGTTTTTTATACCTAGACTAGAATATTGAATCGCAATAAGTTATAAGATTGTATACATGTATTAGAGTCCTACTGCGACAGAGAACTAATTTTCCGCACTTCCAAACTAACTCGTGAATCATCTAGTGAGGTTATTTTCTAGAAAGTGTTTACTTTGATAATGCACTACTTCTATTAACAATTTTACCGTTATTTAATATCATTTCAATATTTTTTGTGTTACTGATATTCTCAATTGGATTTGATGAAAGAACTATTAGATCGGCCTCTTTTTCCTTCTCAATTGTTCCTGTATAATTTGATATTCCCAAGGCTTCTGCGCCATTTTTGGTAGCTATCTGAATAATATTTGATGCAGGTATTCCTGCCTTTGCAAGTAATTCCAGTTCATGATGAAGACTTTTTCCCGGAGCAAGGTCAAAGTTTGGGATATCAGTGCCGGTCAAAAGCTTTACTCCATTGTCATACATTTTTTTTGTTAACTGCAAAACTTTGGGCCATAAAAGTTGACCGTTTGCTGGATCATCCTTTGCCATTGATTCATAAACACTCAATGTAGGATCAACATATACATTATTTCTTACTAGTGAATCTATCATTTGATTTATTTCTTTACCGTTGACTTCGACTAGTTCTAACCAAAGGAAATGATCAAAAGGACCGTTACCAAATTTTACAAAAGTTTCCCTATTCTGAGATGATAGTAAGTACGGACTTACTGGTACACCATGAGTAAGGAAATCAATTTTGTCATTAGCTGCTTCTGTCCAACTTGTCAAATATAGATGGCCAATTACTTTGAGCCCTAGAGAGTGAGCTTTATCTATTGCCTCCTTCACTAAATCAGGTGTCAGGCCAACATACAATTTGATAAAATCAACTCCTGCTTTTGCCTGATTGTTAATCTCTTCATCAACTTCTGATACTGAATTAACTTTCTTTTCTACAAAAGGTATTGAAATATTAGGTGAATTTAATAACCTTCCAGCAGTAAATATTTGAGGTCCTATTACTTTTTCAGAGGATACATTATTTTTCAAATCCACAGATATCTCGGTCGGACCACCAGGATTTCTGATGGTTGTAATTCCAAAATCCAAAAGCCTCTGCAGTGCCTCATCCGAGTATGTTTGGTTAAAAGAGTTTTTTATAACTCCAGCTACATGCGCATGCATATCAAATAAACCTGGAATAATGTATTTACCTGAAAGGTCAATTAGAACAGAATTGGGATAATTTTTATAAAAATAATGTTTGTCTTGAGTATTGTCATTATCTATTACTTCTATAATCTTATTTCCACTTGTAATTATTGTAGAGTTAGATCTTAATTTATAGTCACCATCTAAAATATTAGCATTGTATAGGATCAACAGGTTATGTGAATAGTTTGTATCATTTTGTGTGGATTTTATTTTATTTGACTGTAGAGATGATAGTTCTAGCAAGGATGCTCTTTGTAAATTATCTGTATTGGAGGAACTGATTGTTTCTGCTTTCACAAAATTAAAAACATTAAAAATACTATATCCGAGGGAAAAAACGAATATGATGGTTATCAAGTTTGTCAATATCTTTTTATCAAAACTTGTCACAAATTTTAACATCAATAATAATTTAACACTCCGATTAATAGTTACTCTTCAATTGATAAATATATCTTGACCACAGGAAATCAAGTCTTAAACAAGGCAGATTAAAAAAGTCAAGAAAATATTGTCATGAGCGAATTCCACAGAATCCTTATTCTATATGAAACCTAATCCCTACTCCTCTAATCCATTAATGTGCATCCAAAAAGTAATCAACTTAAACAGATAGCCTATAATGAGTAAATTATAATATATACCAAAAGCTGCAAAACCGTTGTGAGTAAATCAATGTTTATCAGTTTCAAGTGATATTTATAAAGCCTAACATCTTTGTTATTATAATTATATAAACAATGTTTTCTAAATCATTTTATGTGCTGTGATTATGAAATACCTCTCGAAGAAGAAGAAGAACAGGAAAAAACGATAGAAAAAGTAAAGAAAATAATCCAACAACAATCAGAATTTAGAAAGGCAGAAGAAAACCCAATAGCTGCCTAGATTTTTAAATTTTTTTTATTTTGATATAAATAATACTTGTATCGTATTCTAAACCTCCTACTGCCATACGAAACTTAATCCCTACTCAGCTCCACCCCTACAGGCCTAGCTTTGACATATTATCTGTGAACTTAATGTCAGTACTGACCTCCGACGGCATAGATTATTAATAAACTAAATAATGAGCAATATTGAACAAGTTTTTTACTCACGTTAATAAGACACTTTCTAGTATTTACTTTAAGAAAAAATTATCACATCAAATTTAAGTCTTGTAATTATACTAAGAGAGTCAACTTGGCTGGAGGGAAGTATTAGAGTGTTGTCGGATCGATACAATACAAATAGTAACCTGGATGCTAATACTAAAGATAAAGAGAAGAATAAATCTCTAAAAGTATTTGATTGGATAAAAGCAGCAAAAATAATTAAAGAAAACAATATTCAAAACGCAAGCATAGGATTAAGTATTACTATGGAAGATACTATATCCATTTTACAAAATGGAAAACCGATAAAAACTACTGGTGTTATGTTTTCATCCAGCGATTCTAACCCTATCCTGATAAACAATGATAGTGGTGAAATGATGGATTGTTTCTTTAACATCAATGAGAGATACTTGAAATACAACAATCTGGAAACTCCGAGGTCAACGGAAGAAACAATGTTATTAGAATGGCCGAAAGTAGCACTTGATATTATTAAAGGATCATTTTATTATAAGAACATCCGGGAAAGCAAGTTTTCACAGTTTTATTTGCTAAGCCCGCTTTTCTACTTCTGGAAGATATTAGAGTGTGGTTGTATTTGACAATTTTCAATGATCTTATGATCTAACCTTAACAAACGATCATAGGATATCAGCTTCTTTTAATTTCTTAATTGCATTTCTGAATATTCTGAATTCTTGTGAAGAAATAAAATATCTTTATGTATTGCATACTCTTAATATTTAGTTGGTTTTAGCACTATAGAGAGATAAGATTTACTATTGTTAAATACTTTATTATACAATATTTATCCCGATGGTTCTTTATCTTAAGAAGAGATTAGATGTATCTAAAATTGTAGCTGTAAAAAAAGAAATTATTAAGGTATTTATTATTGCATTTGTTTTGGCTATAACATTAAGTTGTATGGAAATGTTATATCCGAATAACGTACAGGCACAAGTTACAATGTACAAGTGTACTCCTGATATGGGT
>DATEIH010000350.1:0-2871 GCA_035279165.1 Candidatus Nitrosocosmicus sp.
AAAAAAGACATTTTTCTGACATTACAATGATGGATCAAATATATCGATTGTTGTAGTAGGGCTCTACTAGCTTTGTATCCATTTACCTATCTTCATTCCTACCTACTTATCTATCTATCTGCCTATGCATAAACCAGATGGAAGACTAGTCACACAATTATTGTTAGCATAATCATTATTGTTAATATTTATAGGAAGATTATTTGCATTATTAATGTCAAGTACGTTATTGAACACATTGTTAAAATCAATATGGTTCAAGGAACTTTGTGTATCTAAGAAAATGCCATTTGTTGTGTTCAATATGTTGTTTCCATTAATCAAACTGTTTGCTGTATTAATTAAAGTGACGCCTGACAGCCTGTTTTGACTTAGCTGATTGTATTTAATATCTGCACTATCTGACGAATGCAAAGCTACGCCTATAGTGTTATGATTTATCATGTTGTTACTTATTTCGGCGTTTTCACCGCCAGTTACATAAAAGGCGACCTTGTTGTCATTAGTGTTTATATCGTGAGCGAACACATCAGTGCTTCCAGATAGATAAATTCCAGATTGGAAACCTGTTATGATACCGTTTCCAGATACTGTTACGTTATGCTGTCCTCCTATCATTATCCCGACTTTGTTGCTGTCTGGTCCAGGACCTTTTATTGAGAATCCATTCATATCTATGATGGTATTATTAGCTCCAACTATTAGTCCATCACTCTTGCAAATTAAGTTCGAAGTCAGCTTTACGTTACCTTGTACATTTTGACCACAAGCCGGGTGTATTTCTACTATGGATTGTTGTGGTTGTTCTTCTTCTGCTTCTTCTGACAACTGGTTAACTTCTTTTTGACTTGCTTGTGGGGCTTCGGAAGTTTTTTCATTTTCCTGTTCATCCTGTAATGAAATTTTGCTAGTTTGTTCTTGTTCTATTTGGTTTTGATTATTATCATTAGTATTGCTTTTAGAATTTCCTGTATTTTGGCTTGTAATGATATTTCTGTCAGGTTCAGGTTGAGATACCTTGGCATCTGCAGTCTCATTTACTGTAGAACTAAATACTATATTATTTGCTGACAAAGGGAACTGTAATAAGATAGAGAAGAAAAGAATTGTTAGAGACGAATTTAATAATAAATTCTTACAGCATGGCTTTACTACTTTCATCACGGATAAAATTCTACACGAAGTATATTATATCAATTTTACTTTGTAGTACTCTGACGGTTGTTCTATTAAATCCTCATATAGCATGAGACCATCAAAGGTGCGAGCAAGCTTTGAAGTTTACTTGATTGTTCCTCTTTCTTGCCAACTGCAATTTTTATTTATTTAGAGTTTTGTCGTATGTCGAAATGTAATTGAAATGCAAAGAAATAAAAATAATTATTC
This sequence comes from Candidatus Nitrosocosmicus sp., assembly GCA_035279165.1. Taxonomy (GTDB): domain Archaea; phylum Thermoproteota; class Nitrososphaeria; order Nitrososphaerales; family Nitrososphaeraceae; genus Nitrosocosmicus. Next base: position 1,387 of record DATEIH010000350.1, read on the forward strand.
CACTTCTACCTTTTTGAATCGATGCTTTTTTTGCAAGATTGATAGTAGCACATACAGAAATTTTAGTCTAGATAAATTTAATCCGACCTTAATTTCAGTAGATCACAGATTGGGCTCAAGCGCTATGAATTTATGGTTTGCATAACTTGTCTTTTATTACAAGTTATGATCCAGAGAACAGTATACCTAGACACTTTACAATGATTTGGAAAAACGACACTATATAATCAATCTCCATTGGGTTCTCTGTCAGAAATTCTAATCCATGGTGTAGTGTGAATGCTTGAGGTTGTTAAAGTTTAGAGCATATTTCTGCGGTGAAGGGGGTTGATGTGAAAATGTTAAAATGACATATTACTATTTTGAGTTCCGGTCAATTTTTTCCGGGTAAAGTTTTGTGATTATCATAAAAATTGACTATATGTCATGATAATTCTCTTCTAGTTCTAGATATTTTTTTTTCATATTCGCATATTCAGAAGGTTGTATATCTGGAGCACTCAAATACAAGTAATTTTTCATAGTTTGATTGCTTTTAAGATTTTTCCAGTTTGATAAGAATTTCTTTATAAAATCATCTATAACTTCTCTATTGGTAATCCCAGTTGAATCAATTTTGAGACTCTCATTGATTAGGCATATTTCTTCCTTATTGTCGCCAGAAATGTATTCGATAGGGATCGGTCGAAATTTTTTTCCTTCCACTTTATCTGGAATTATTACAGCAATGTAGGGCTTTTTGTCAAACTCTATTCTCTTTTTTTCACCCATTATGCATATTAGGATATAAAAATTAAAAATTGATTGAAGCAAAAAAAATTTGAACAATTTGTGCAAATTTTGCCGTTTGATGTGCGGTGTTCTCTGATCCAGCCTAAAAATATTACAAAAATTTTTTTTGTAAAAATTAAGTTTTATCTCAACAAATATTAATGTGTCACAAAAATTAATGTAAATACAAGGGCCGATCGTCTAGCCTGGTAGGATACGGCATTGGCATTGCCGAGGTCGTGGGTTCGAATCCCACTCGGTCCATATCATTTCTGTATGGATTTATAGTTCCCGTGTCTATTACAATGGTATCCTCGATGCAGATATCACCAATTGATAATCAACAAAATTTCCATGTAGATATCGATCCATACTCAAAGTTCATGTACGCCATCGAATCGCCTGAAACTAAAAGGAGATATCCTCAACGATTCAAGACATTTCTAGATTACTTAAAGATATCTGGAGATACGATTGAGGGTAGAATAAACATTTTTTATGAAAATGCCGTCGCGATTTGTTGCTCTCATTTTGATCTATGGTTAATCCACTTTTTTATCAAATTTATGAAATAATAAGGAAATAATAATATTTGTTGCATGATTTACCGGTTGAATGAGAATTATAGTTAATTCGAAAATATACATTTTTTGTATCATCTTTTTCTTGATTGGCTTTGTCGGATTAGAAGGAGATCAATCTAATACTTTGACT
>DATEIH010000351.1:0-2758 GCA_035279165.1 Candidatus Nitrosocosmicus sp.
AGCTAATTATGAATATATAAGCTATGAACTATCTGCAGTAGACTGGAATGCAATCTTCCAATATTGTTTTAATGTAAATGACTGCTGGAGTACTTTTTTGCATATAGTATACTCGATTTGTTCTAAACATGTTTCTAAAAAAATTTCTCATTCTTGTTTATCTCATAATCGTCGTTCTAAGCACAAATTTCCCCGTTATATTAATCGTCTTTCAATAGCAAAGACAAAAGCTTGGAGACAATTGAAAAACAAAAGAGATATCAACTGCAAATCTGCCTACACTGAAGCTCAGAAAAGACATTCTTCAGCTGTCAAAAACTTGTATGCATCAAAAGAATCTGAATTGATTAAACAAAATAATATTAATTCTTTTTACAAATATGTTAATAGCAAGCTATCAAATCGAAATCAAATTTCTGATATTCGCAATACCGATGGCAGTTTAATTTCAGATGATTTACAAAAATGCACAATTTTCAACAATTATTTTGCAAGTGTTTTTACAGTTGATAATGGGACAACACCCAACATCTTACCTAGAACGACTGATAATGTTTCTCTTACTAGAGTAGAATTTAGCCCACAAATCGTTTTCTCTATTCTTAGCAATTTAAAAGCAAGCACTAGTGCTGGGCCTGATGGCCTTCCTAATATTTTTCTTAAATTTTGTGCTTCTTCTTTAAGTGTACCTCTTTCGCATATCTTTGACACTTCATTTAAAGACAGTGATTTACCTAATATTTGGAAGATTGCAGCAGTCATACCAATACATAAGAAAGGTCCTACTGCAGATCCTAATAACTATAGACCTATATCTCTTACATCAACTTGTTGCAGGGTGATGGAGAGAATAATAAACAACACCATTTTGCAATATCTTACCAGTAATAAGCTTATCAATCCCAATCAGCATGGCTTTTTGCGTAAAAAGTCAACTTGTTCTAACTTGCTGGAATGCATGCATGACTGGGTTAGTGCAGCTGAGGGAGGGCGCAGTACCGATGTGCTTTACTTTGACTTTCGCAAAGCATTTGACTCGGTTTCACATCCTAAACTATTATCTAAACTGCAGGCCTATGGAATTACTGATTTGCTGTTTTTATGGCTGAAATGTTTTTTAAGCAATAGAAGTCAATATGTTTCAATTAAGTCAGCTACATCTAATAATATAAGTGTTACAAGTGGAGTACCTCAAGGCAGCGTCCTTGGTCCTTCACTTTTTTTAATTTTCATTAATGACATTTGTGATGTGTCGCATGGTTTAGATATCAAATGTAAGTTATTTGCTGATGATTTGAAGTTATATGCTACACGTGCTAATAATCATTATGTCGCCATAGATGATGTTAATCTTGCCCTCAAGCGTATCGAATCTTGGTGTGATTTGTGGCAGCTAAAACTAGCGCCTGATAAATGTTCCGTGCTACATATATCCACTGCAAATCATTCTCCACAGACGGCTATTCCCTATTCATATATCATTAATAGCAAACCTATCAAAGCTTGTCCCTATATTAGAGATCTTGGTGTTATTGTAGACAATCGCTTAAAGTTTTCTCAACACATTTCAAACATTACACGTACTGCCCTTACCAGAGCTAAGTTAATTTTAAAGTGTTTTATTTCCCGTGACAAAGATTTGTTAGTTAAGGCTTTTATAACGTATGTACGTCCAATTTTGGAGTATTGCAGCCCAGTATGGTCTCCTCATCATCAATATCTTATTAATAAAGTGGAACATGTGCAGCGTTTCTTTACGAAACGCATTCGAGGCTTGTGGAACATTCCATATGAAGACAGACTTAGCATTTTAGGGTTGAGATCTCTTGAATATAGGCGCATTGTTGGTGATCTATCTATGTGTTATCAAATTCTGCATGGTGTAATTAAAACATCTTTTTCTAATTGCTTTACAATTAATATCAATTTGAGAACTAGAGGTCATGACAAAAGAATATTTTGGATTTCATTTTCCAAAGATATTGGCAAATATTGGTTTATCAATCGTACAATCAAAGTTTGGAATAAATTACCTGAACATGCTGTACATGCACAATCATTATCTTCTTTTAAATATAATTTATCTCAGCTATCATCGACAGAGTTAGGCATTGAACTGATTTATTACTAAATATTTATTTTAATGTCTGATATAATAACAATTTACATATTGTTACAATATAATTATGCTTCTGGTAACACTTTTGATAAACTCCTTTTGTCATGCTTAACTTGGGAAATGAGTGATTTATCTGTTAATTTTTGCTGTTAGCCTTTCCACTACCCGCGTATGCATTCTATTAGTTTGTTGATAAATTTTTGCATTTGTTTTACAGTATTCTTGATTTTAAACAGTGGACCCTTTTCCTGGGGAGCTGCTGATTGAAAACAAAAATACTCTAAAAATTAATCGGATGCGACGGTTTATAGCAGACTGATGGAATGTATATTATCCAGCTAGTTTGAAAAGGCTTATAGTGAATGATTGACTTGTATAGGCCTCTATGCTGCATGGTTTAACACTATTTTGTTAATGCTTTATTACTCATTAATTAAGTCATTAGTTAAGCTGTAATTGTTCTTCCCTGTCAGCGGGTCTCAGACCCCTTGGGTTGTTCTTTTTAAATAAATAAATAAATAAAATATTGAATATTAAGAAACTTAATTGAAGAAGACTTAATTAATTATGTATTAAATTCAGAGCTTTAATAGTTTATTTTATTATACATTTATTATGTATTTAAATTAATTAATTGAT
>DATEIH010000352.1:0-4604 GCA_035279165.1 Candidatus Nitrosocosmicus sp.
TCTTTGTAATATCTCCTCTTTTGATTTTATTGAGATGGGACCTTTCGAAGAATAGGTTATCATTTTACGTGGAAATAAACCAATGGAGCTTTTGAAATGAGATAGAATAAAGTCAATTGAATTTATTTTTATGGTTTGTCCTCCTCCCCTCTGACCTTTATAGTCTAGAGTCATTTGTAATAAAATACTTAACTATAGTAGCTCTTAATCAGGCCAATAAATTCCTTCATTCTCAAATTCTTGTTACAATAGTGAAACTCGAACAAAATTTTGTTAATTCTAAAATGGGGATTGAATAGAAATAGGAGCCTTTAAAATAGATCTATATCCAAGTCTATATCTTTAGTTTTAAACCTCAGTCAAACGGTGTAAATTATGAAGACGACAGATAATAGATTCGTTTTCTATTTTTGTATCTATACTTAACTTGTCAAGTTATCGAATCATATAATCCGTCAAAAAGTGGTTTTTCATTTACTATCTAGTAGAAAATAAAGCAACATCATATGTTTAAACATCACTATAGTATGGATTACTTCGAGACCGAATAAATCCGTCCAAATGAAATATAGTCTAGCTAACCTGTCTAGCCATGAATAAACATCTGTTATAGTTTGTTTTCATCTAAAAATAATTAACAGGATAACAGCTATAAAATTATCTAAATATTATCATATTCTATTATTCTGTCTAAAACAAGAATATGGTATAAATATTATTTTAGGAATACTAAATTAACATATCTTTAATACGGATAAGATTTTCGTAGAAATGGGATGTGATGGATGGAATACAAGGTGTTTTGATGCCACCACCATTTCTATGGTATCAATACTTAGATAAGTAACAACTGATTAATTTTCTTCTAAACTTTCATCCATATTCATTCACAACCTGTGTACTACCTCACTGTATATCCGCATGTATTTATAGAACTTAGCCAATATATTTTTCCAATTAAAAGAAGTCACATAATTAGATAAGTAGACCAGGTTTCATGATCGATCGTAGAAAAAAAGTACCTCTAAGATCATGAGTAAGAGTCAATATCAGGAACTCAAACTAGAGAACTGTTTTAGAGTGACTCATCATAAAGAAATCGAGATCGCTGATAGGCCTACCTTCTCTTTTATTCCCTAAATTATTTGTAAAATCAAATATTGTATTCTATTCATGTATAACTACTTTTAAACAAAATATATCCAACTCACATTAAATTATGGAAAAAGGGATTAATGGTAAGTACCCAAACTAATAATTTGTTCTTAAAAGTATTGTATGATTATATTCATCAGATGTTTTAAAATAAACATCTATTCTTTTATTCAAAAGAGTATTGATTTGTATAAAGTTCGTCTTGGTATCTCACATTCTTCTAGTTCAATAGAATTCATCAATGATAGGTAAAACTTACATATCTCCAAGTAACACATCATAGAATTGAATAAATCTATTGTGCATGTCGTTCCTCATAGTCATTATGATGCTATTTGGATTTTCAGTAAGGATGAAAATTTTGATATTAATTGTAACTTTATTATAAAAAAAGCTATTGAAATTTTAAAAAATGAAAAAGATTTTAAATTCATTATTGAACAGACTTATCTCTTAGAAAATATTGAAACAAGTTATCCAGATTTATTTTCAGAAATTAAACAGTTTATCAAAGATGGGAGAATAGAAATTGCGGGAGGAGAATATCTCATGTCAGATGTAATGCTTCCATCAGGTGAAGTATTGATCAGAGAGATTCTTGAAGGTAAAAATTATGTAAAGGAGAAATTTGGAAAAAATATTATAGTTGCCTGGGGTGCGGATGAATTCGGTTACAATGCACAATGGCCACAAATTCTAAAAGAAAGTGGTTACAAATACTTTGCCTTTAGAAGGGGAGTAACAGAACCACTAGTATCTGAATTTTATTGGAAAGGTATTGACGGTACATCTATACTATCCCACTGGATGCCTCTAGGTTATAGGGCGGGATTAGATCTGTCACTTTTACATGAAACTTTTGAACAACTCAGAAGACAATCATCTACAAGACACGTTCTTATGCCTTCAGGCAGTGGTTCCACACCTCCGCAACCAGAATTATGCGACACCATTAACAAGTATAATGAATCTGCCAAAAGTATCATTGAAAATCCACTAATGAAGGTATCTACCCCTTCAGAATTCTTTGAAGCGTTAGAACAAGAAATTGAAGAAAAACAAATCCATATGTCCACAAAAAAAGGAGAAATGTATTCTGGAAAAGCATCATTCGTATTCCCAGATAGTACTTCGACAAGATCATGGATCAAACAGGGATTCAAAGAATTTGAAACCTATCTACTCATGCTTGAAAGATGGAATACCATACTTCATTTAATATCAAAAGAAAATGATCATACGGACGACCTTAAAAAGTATTGGAAGCAAGCATTATTTTTTGCAATGCACGACTCTTTACCCGGTACGGGCATTGATGCAGTATATGATGAGATGAGATCGGCATTTGATAAATTGGAGAATACATTAAAAAAATCACACCTTGAATGTATTAATAAAATATCTAAGATACTATTTAGACAGGACAAAAAAGCCCATTACATATTAGTGTACAATTCTGTATCATGGGATATTAAGGAATGGATAGAGGCAAAAATTAACTTTGATATTGATGAGGCAATCGAAATAATGGAACTCAGAACCGTAAATAGTAACGAAATAGTTGATGTAGAAATACTAGATTTAGAATTGCATGAAAAAGATCGAGGCATAAAAAGCGTCCAACTAGGATTCATTGCGAGAATACCATCTCTCGGTTTTTCTGCTTATGAAATAATATTTAGGAAGAAGGAAAAAGGTAAGAATAACAATATGGATCAGTCACCACTGCTTGCATACCCGAGATCCTATGAAACAAAATTCACGTTTGACGATTTCACACTAGAGATTGATGCTGAGACTGGAATATTTACACTAATGAAGGCTGATCGCCTATATTTCATTGGCAATGAAGTACGTATTGAAGAAGAATTAGGGGACTTGTATTACCATAAAGACGTAACAGGGATAATTAAGTCAGAAAGTGGCGAGGGAATACCATTTGGAGTATTTAAAAAAGAAAAATACAGTGTTTTGAATGGGAAAATTAGAACTAAAATAGTGTTTCAGAACAAATACTACGCTATTCGTTGGCCATATAGACTTAATGAAAAACTACCGACTATTATATACCAGCACAGTTTCTTGACTGTAAGGAAAGAGATATCCATTTACAAGGGACTTTCTAGAATAGATTGCACAACTTACATAGAAAACAATCATCCCCATGTGCGAATTAGGGTCAAGTTTGATGTACCATTTAAAGGATACACTTATTGGACCGGTACACAGTTTGGTGCCATCCAAAGGCCAACCAATTTGTTTTACTTAAACAAAGATCCTGATGTACTAAAGAAATGGAAAGAAATACCCAGTGGTACATTCCCTTCAGTAGAATGGATAGACTTTTCCAACAAAGAACAAGATATGGGCGTTACACTGGCACATGTAGGAATACCATCTCATGAAATTAGAGACAATAGTATATACCTCACTTTGCTAAGAGGGGTAGAGACACTTTCTGCAGATGGGACCAAGGGTCCTTGTATCGCTACACCTGATGCAGCTGAAAAGAGACCGTATACCTTCAATTATTCTCTGCTCCCCCATAATGGGGATTGGCGCGATGCATCTAGCTATAAAGAAGGGATGGCTTTTAACATGAAGCCAACAGCAATTCATATTTCAAATAAAGATCATCATAAATGGGATGGCAATGCAAGTGAGCCTGCTTCGACAGGCTCCACGGTTGATACAACCATATCTACTGGTTTCTCATTTTTGTCAATATCACCAAAGAATGTGGTCTTAAGTACGCTCAAACTCCCACAGGAATCTAGTCATAATGACGATGCCAAGGTAGTAATATTACGATTATATGAAACTGAAGGTAAAACAGTCACAGCTGACATAAAATTCCATTACCCCATAAAATCTGCATTATATGCCAACCTAATTGAGGATGTCAAGGGTAATACATATGATGATAATAATGACTATGATGAAGAGATTATGATTTCGGGTCCAAGCAAAAACATTCTTAGATTTACGATTCAGGGTTTTAAAATTATCACTTTAAGAATAGAATTTGATTTTTAAAACAAATTGCAAATTCCTGATGAATATCTCAGTTCTAAATTTTCTACTGAATATGTTATTCTCAATACTCACTAAGATATAGAAACGAATAGAGAATAATCTCCATCATTTGATGATCGATCCTGTCAATAACATCATATCGAAAATAGAAATAAACTTATGTTATATTTCGGAGTGACCCTAATTCTAAAGAACTTGATACAAAAAATGAAAACCTAAACTAAAAATTAGATATTAATATCAAGGTTGAAACTATTTTAGAAATCACCATAATTTATTTACTAGCCATGGCAATTAGGATCATAGATATATACCTGTCTTTTTATCTAGAAAATTAATATATATGAAATTACTAACTTTGGCTACAATCTTTCTTCTGATTGGCACTATAGGTTTTGCATATTCGGAAGCAA
>DATEIH010000353.1:0-3621 GCA_035279165.1 Candidatus Nitrosocosmicus sp.
ATAGGCACAGGACTACTAAAGCTTTTTTGTTAACTTTACAGAACCCTATTCGGTATGAACACGCTTTTATAATTGTTAAATTCATTCAAGGCAATGTATGATGAAATTTCGGCCGGGGCTGTATTATATTTTGTTGACGAAAATTCCGAAATAATGTATTTGATCCTCAATTATAATTATGGACATTGGGATTTTCCCAAGGGCAATATGGAAAGAGGGGAGACGGAAGTAGATACAGTATTTAGAGAAGTGTCAGAGGAAACTGGAATTAAAGATATCCAGATAATCAAAGGATTCAGACAACAAATTTCATACAAATATAGAAAAAAATCAAAATTAGTAAATAAAGCTGTTATTTATTATTTGGCAGAAACTAAATCAAAGAAAGTTGTCCTCTCATTTGAACACATAAATTTTGAATGGCAAACTTTTGAACAGGCACTACAAAAACTCTCATTCGAAAACAGCAAAAGGGTCTTGAGAATGGCAAATGAGCTTCTGTTAACTGCAGAAAATATGAAATGATTTCTATTAGATCCTGAAAAAATTTTGCTTATAATTATCAAAGTCAATTAAGAATGAATTGAAAGAGTTTATTGGAACTACAGGGACTTGATTTAAACAACGAAATTCACAAGGCATAAAAGTAATAACTATTGGATAAGAATATTTAACTTCAAATGATCCATTCTTTTCCTTAAACAGGCTACCTCGTTCTTTCTGTTTATCTACTGCGGCTACCAATTCCCTGTAAGAATTTCTCTTCCAGTGCTTACAATCTACAATTAATGCATTTTGTAATCTTATACCTACTACATCAATTTGTCGAGTAGGATTCTTTATGCGATAGTTTTTGTATACCCTGTAGTCATGAAATTTCATTATCTCAGAGGCAAATATTTCAAAATCCCTCCAGTCAATTAATTTACAAATTGTCAAAACATCTGCTCCACATTCAACTGCAGCTACCGCAACTATGATTTTATTATAGGAAGAGGCAGTCATTTGGTTGTCTTTTGTTAATACTATCCCCCTTGCAGACAAAAAATCTAAAAAATCTGAAGTAGAAGAACTATTTTTGATTATAATTTTATTGGTATCTGAATTAAATTCTTTAAGTAGGCTAATTAATGAATTAGGATTGATTTTCAAAAATAAATTAAAAAAAAGTGTTTGAGTTTTTAACTCACTACTACCTTACCAACCATAGCTGGATGTAAGGTACAATGGTAGGGAAATTCTCCTGCTGCATCAAACTTGTGTTCGAATGTTTTCCCCTTGGCAGTGAGTGCGTTTGGACCTTGGAGGCCTGAATCAAATGCTTTTCCGACATCTGCTCCACCGGCGGTTCCAGATGTTACTGTATGCATTGCAGAATCTTCGTTTGTCCACTTTACTTCTTGACCAACTTTGGCTTGAATTGGATTTGGACTATATGCCGTATCCGTCAAAGTAGATGCACCCGGTACAATTGTTGCCTGCACTTCATCTGATTGAGCAAAAACATTATTGTTTGCGCTTGCTCCACTAGCTATTACGCTAAGGATTGCAAGTATACTTGCTGCAAGATAAATTGGTTTATTTACCATTTTTATCAATCTTAAAGTAAAATTTACGGTAATAAATATCATAAGGTAAAAATCAATTAAGTTATAGTATAGAAGGTTCGATAAATAATTTATACAAACTAGACACAGTAAATTAAAAGATGCAAAGTGAATGAATTCATCACTCTACTGCAGAGTGTCAAACAATTTCCAATTTCAGATTCCGAAAAAAGAGTCTTGTATAACGTTATTAATTACACACTAAGAGATTCAAGTAATAGAATAAATCGCCTAAAAAAATTCCTTGGTCTTAGTAGCAAGCGGGTGAATGAAAACTTTTCAGCATTAACACTAGAAATAAATAGTTTGCTTGAAAAAGGCATGATCCATTCAACTAATAGCACAACAAACCCAAATCCAATTACTGACATTGGCCAAAAACCATCCAATGGAGAATTCAGATTAACAAGTATTGGTCTGATTCACATATTCAACCATAAATATACTTACTCCCCCGACTTTCTGATCAAATATCACAATGACATTTTTTTGCAAAATGTACTATTCAATCTTTTTCAAGCCAATACTATAAAGGCTGCTACAGCCAAGTTTTTTAACATCATTACAGATTATTTGACAACAACATCTGACTATGTAATTAAGTTGTCACTGGAGTTGAATAAACCCTTAAATGAAGATATGAAAAACGAAATTGAGCATAAAATAAAGATCTTTTCTCTAATTTTAGGCTTTAAGATAACTGTTCTATTTAATGAAAATAATATCATAACATCAAATCTTGATGCAAATAATGACAAAGTAATTTTTGCCATTCACCAAGTAGAAACCCTTATGAAAAAAAATTTGTCCAAAGATTCAAAATTTCTAAATTTATTATCTGCAGTTTCTGATGAATTCAGTTCAGGCTATGACGATATTACTGGTTTCTTAAGTCAAGATAATAGACACGAGAAGCAATAATATTTTTATCCATGCCTTGCATTTACGGTCGTAAGACGGCAGATTGAAAATCTTATAATAAAGTACTTTGTGGCAAAACCAAAATATAATAAGTATCTTACACGTCAATTTACTAACGTAATGTCAAAAACATGCCTAAGATGTAATAAATCATTTAATGAAAGTGATGTCGAAGATGAGATATCACAAAAATATCCATCTTGTCCTGACTGTTGGAAAGAATGGACAACCTATGCAGTTATGGTCATGAATGAGATGAGATTAGATATGTCCCTGCCCGAACATCGAAAAGCTTTAAGAAAATACGAGAGAGGATTTTTTGATAAAACAATAGGGGAAATAGAAAAGAAACCGGAGAATAAATAATCATATTAGTGTCTTTATTATTCATACATCATTTCTAACAAATTAGTTGGAATTGCTCTCAAGATTAATTTAGGGTTAGGGGTATTAAGAATTGATTCAAAAAAACAGTCAAGTAGTTTAATTTTTTTGTACGTTGGAAACCTCGTCAATATACCTGTCATAGATATCACCAGATCCTGCTTAAAGTTATTGATTAAAGAGGGGTTTAGATAAATTTCAATCATATAAGAATAGAAGATGGTACTAATTTCACTACTTTTCATTTCTGTCAGTGAATTCAACCAAGAATCAAATATATTCAATAAAGCCTTATCTTCAATTTTCCCATAATTAGCAAAAATATTTTGAATAATTTCCCTTTTTTCTGCCGTATCAAAAGTTAAGAATTCATTTAGTCGACTTTTGATGATAGGAGTACGAAGGCCAGGAGGTAAGTTTGATAAAATTATTAGAATGTTTTCTACAAATGATGATGCAGGATTTTCATTGTCCACAAGAGTCTGAAAAAATTAGCAATATTTTTTTCTTTCCAATTTCCATGGCTTCAATTCAAAAAGACTAAAAAACGAATTAATGAGTATTTCGAAGAAGCGATTTTAGCTCCGCTTCGGCGAATGAGTTTTTGTTTTCCATCATACACAGAGGTAATGCTAAAACTATTAGGATTAAATATTCTATGTTTTTTAATAATATACCGTATGCCTTGTGTGGTCACTGTAGGTGGATT
>DATEIH010000354.1:0-9667 GCA_035279165.1 Candidatus Nitrosocosmicus sp.
TGAAGAGTCTTTACCAATATGCGTAATGATTGACATTTTGGCCAGACGAGAGGGATTGAACCCCACCATTATAGGCAATGTTGAAGGCTTGATCGATCCCTTTTTTGACATTGATTTTCAACGCTATATAAATAAATTATCTAGGAGGGCTAAGGGAAAAACCCGTATTATTGTTGTTTCTCATAATGAAACAGCTATAAGATTTTTGCACTCAGCGCTTGTCAACATAGATGTCAAAGAAAAATATCAAATTATCATATTCTCTAATAAGTTAATAAAGGAAAAATTGGAAGAATCAGTATCTAGTCCAATTTATTCAGACATTGAACTGTTCTTAACCAAACTAGAATTGTTGAGTACTAATTAGATGCTTTATGCATACTGCGCCTTAATTTTTTCAATTACCTTTTCATGTTCAGGACTTTTTCTACGAGCATATCTTTCCATGGCATTTAAAGGTACGCCGCCTAAAGTTCTCGCTAGGGATGCAAAAAAGAATTTCTTTATAGGGTCATTTTGACCTACCTTATGCATGAATTTATGAATTGCATATTTGAAGTTGTGTTGCCATGTTTTATACATCACTCCTAACTTTGCTGGATCCATTGTGTTTCCGATATCAAAGAAATCAGATTTCTCTAATAGCCCAATCGGAACAAAAGTTAATGGCGTTACGGTGAATTTGGAATCAGGTTGTTCTTTTTCTAACTGATGGATAAGTTGAATAGTTTCCCAGCTATCATCAGCAGTCTCGTTGTTATCTAATCCCATGATCAGAGTAAATGCAGGCACCCAGTAGTTTTCATTTAACGTTTTTACACCTTCTTTTACTACCCAATGCCATTCAGATGGTCTAAATGGGGCTAGTTTTCTGTCAGCATATTTCCCAATTAATCTTATGCTACCTGTCTCGAATCCACACTGAACCCCTATATGGTTAGTAGGCCCTGCTTTAATTATTCGGGAAAGATTAGGGATCAGTCTCTCGTCTGCAATGGATCCGGCTAATGTACCATGAGTAGGATTTGTATGTTCTACTCCTGTATCCATAATTCCTTTGAACAGTTCTTCAATTGCCTCCCTATTTGGTTGCATGTTCTTGGTTGTCCTTGGATTAAGCCCATAAACAAAAATATCATCGCTATGGATCCAAGCATTTTTTAACCCACCATATTTCATATTTACTCGGATTTCATTTTGTACTTTTTCTACAGGATAATAGCGCAAAGGTCGAAGTGTAACATCACAAAATTTGCATCCTCTTCCGCAACCCCTCATTACCTCCACCATCCCATGCATACTGGGATTTATTATATCCGGAATTTCATCTACCTTTGGTTCTCGGGAATAATGAACAAACCTACCGTGATATTTTCTGCCATTTCTATCAAATTCTTTAACTTCAACTTTAAATTCAGATTTCTTAAATGGATTAGCGGTTTCCAACTCGTTGTTGATGACGGCATCAAAAAATCTTCCCCCTACTCCATCAAGTTCAGGTCCGATGCCTCCTAAATCTCCCTCTACTATTGCGTACAATCCGTATTCTTCAATTTTGGCTGGGTCATAATTATATTGCCAAGTCCCCGATGCCCCTACTACTACCTTGGCCTTGCTTCCATTCTTCTGTTTGGCAGCATTAATTCGATGATGGAGATCACGATTATAAAATTCAGCATAAGACATTTGCTTTCTGCCATATGTAAAAGTCATTGTAACAGGCCCCATCCCCAGTGGGTCCATTTCATAAGTACCTATGAATTCGGTTTGGGGTCCAATAAATTTATCAATATGATCTGGATGAGCAACAACTACATCTTCTTTTGAATATCCGTCCCTCAATAAGGCGGCTTCCAGTTTTCTCAACCCATAGGGAGCGTAGTCAGCCAATCCGTTTGAATTAGCAATAGGATTACATATAAAATCAAATAGCAATTTAGGAGTTACTTGATTTCCTAATATCTTGTACCAAATAGAATCATGACTACGGTTTGGATCCAGTGCTGGAGCACATCCGAAAAATGATGCAAGTGAAATTCCTCGATAGGGAGACATTAAAGTTCTATCAGCAGTAAGAACAACCTTTGGGTACTTCATATTATTTGTTATCTCAAAGTGTAGGAATCGAAAAAGATAATTAAAGTTTTCTTATTTAAAATCTAAAAAATATTCATAACTATATGCCAAACACTAGTTTATTTCTTTGCACCTAGCGTTCTATTCTTTAATCGCATATGACTGCCATGACACTTTCTACATCTATCTCCTTCTATTGGATTTTTTGCTCCGCAATTAAAACAAATTTTGAAAAACAATCGACGTTTTTGTGCAATGCTTCTTTTTGTTACATCAGTAATTGGCATTATATTTTTTAAAAACTATTCACATTTTTATCTTTCTATTTTGCAAACTAAAATCGCCTCATAATATTTATAAATTATCCAAGTGCGGTTATTTGGTGGCTGATTACTTTGAAGTTGATAGATTAGCTGAAGATATAGCCAAAATTTATGCCTCACAATTAGCTGTGTCATGGTTAAAGGTCAACAATAACAAAAGGCCCTCAAGGGAGGAATTCAGAGATTTGGTTATCGAATTCATGACTCAATTCGATTTTTCTCTAGACAAATTTCCAGATACGGAAGAGGGAATTAGATTTAAAGAGTATGCCAGGAGCCTGTTGAAAACTGAAATCGATAAAGTTCGAGAAGGAAAAAATAAAGAAGTAGAAAAGAGATACAAATATTACGCCGAATATAGCTAAATCATGACTTTTGTTAGCATGGGAAACATTTTATATATAATGTTTCTTAAATATAACACTGAGAGATAGTGATAGATAATAACAAACAATTCTTGTCTCAACAGTTATTGTGGATTGGTATATCCTTAGGAATAAGTCTTGCAATCTCGTTCTTGCTACCCTTTCCGTTATCTTTACCGGTAATAATAGTAGTCTTCATTTTGCTTAGTTATTACATTAGAAACAGAGCCATGAAGAAGATGGGGATGGCAGGCTCGGTATTCGGTGGAAATGGCAGCTCAGTTAGCTATTATTGTATGAGCTGTGGAACAAAACATAATCAGTCATCATGCCCGAAATGCGGTTCTAAGATGAAGAGAGTAGGCTCGTAATTAGAATAGTCTAGAGTAATGGACAAGACTCAACGACTAGAGAAAATTAGAGAATTAAGAGAATTTGTAAATCAGATTAATAATGAATCTGCCAGTGACTCTTTGATTTTGGTAGAAGGAAAAAGAGATTTGGAAGCACTATCGTATTTAGGGTGCTCAGGTAATATCCAGGCCTATCATAATTATAAAAGTATTGTTGATTTGGCAGATAATTTTAGGGTTAAATATAAGAAGCTAATTTTGCTTTTAGATTTGGACGATACTGGAAGAATAATGACCAGAAAAATTTCTTATTTACTGAATCAAAGATATATTGATAATTATTACAGAAATAAGATAATAAAAATTACACAAGGGAAGATAAGGACAATTGAGGAATTAAGATCATTTTACAATAGCATGCTATGAAATTGTTAAAAAGAAAAGGTAATTTTAAATAATTTCAAAGGCAGTCGTCAGTTTATTATATAACTTCATAAACGCGTAAATAGGAACTTTAAAAATTTAAAACAAAAAACTTAATCAAGGTAAGGCATTATAGTAATGCTAATCAGTGAAATATGATAAATAAAATTAATAATGAAGTTATAAAAATGCCAAATACTGGTATTGTAAAATATCATGTGAAGCTAAAATTTGATGTTGATGGACTAGTGGAGAAGGCTGATATTATTGGCGCGATATTTGGCCAAACAGAAGGTCTGCTGGGTCCAGAAATGAACTTAAATGAACTACAGAAGGTTTCGAAAGTCGGCAGAATTGAAGTAAACGTTGATACAAAATCCAACTCCGCACGTGGAGATGCGTTGATCCCAATGAGTACTGATATATCGACTGCAGCTTTGATTGCTGCAGCTATTGAAAGTATAGATAAAGTAGGACCTTTTCAAGCCAAGTTTTCTTTGGTTGGCATCGATGATATTAGAGCAATAAAGAAAAAAGTAATAGTAGACAGAGCTAAGAAAATTGTTCAAGAATGGGCCACTAAAACCATTAGTGAAGGAGAGGAAATGCTAAAGGATGTCTACGATGCGAGTAAACCAGGCAGATTGACAACATTCGGAAAGGCACAATTAGCTTGTGGTGTGGGTGTATTTGATAGCGATTGGATAATACTTGTAGAAGGTCGAGCAGATGTTATTAATCTCTTAAGAGCTGGATATGATAACTCAATAGCAATAGAAGGTGCAAAAATTGATGAAACCATATTAAAATTGACACAAGGTAAGAGAACTATTGCATTTATTGACGGCGACAGGGCAGGAGATTTAATACTAAAGGAGTTACAGGGCTTAGTAGATATAGAAAAAGTGTACCGAGCTCCTCCAGGCAGAGAAGTTGAAGAGTGTACACCACTGGAGATTTCAGAAATACTAAAGGACGTTGAGCAATTTATTAATGATAAAATCAATGATACTAACACCGTACCATCTAATGTCCAGCAAATTAGAAATCATCACAGAATGGAACACAGCCAGAATCAAACAAACAGCCAAGACCAAAATAACTCTTTTGTATATAATAGGAATTTTACTACCCAAAGTCTAAACAAACATAATAATTATGATAATAGCGACCAAAGACAAAGCCCTGACAACATAGTTTCTAAAGAAGACGAAGAAGTTATCTCCATTGTCAAAAAAGTGTTCCAAGAGCTAAATGAGACTTTAGATGCAATGGTATTTGACAAGTCAATGAAAATGATAGTTAGGGTTCCTATATCCGAAATAATGAAGAAAATATCTGACTTAAAAGGGGGAAATTTGTTGATACTGGACGGTATAGTTACCCCTAGACTCGTTGAAGCTGCTAATAAATCTGGTATAAGGTACATCATAGGTCATAGAAGCAGCAGTTTGAAAAAGACAAACCCAGATGTTCGTGTTCAAACATTCTCGGATATGGGGTTAATTAGTCAGCCTATTAGTAGCAGATAATCGCCTATGATGGTTAAAGATCATTTCAACTTTAACTATTTTCATTTTTTAGTAATGATACATCTACTGTCAAATGGAGGAAAAGATAGTTATTTAGAAATAACCAGTACTCAAATAAGCCACTTGATCAATAGGTCACAACAAACAGCTTCAAAAATATTAATAGACCTAGAGAAAGAAGAGCTGATAGAAAGAGTAAAAAACAAAAAGAAATTTGGAATGAAACTAACAGAAACAGGCTTTGGTATATTACAGAATATTTATCATTTGTTAAAGATATCTATTGAGGAATCTCATATAATGCCAATGTTCTTTAAAGGAAAGATCGTTACTGGGATGGGAGAAGGTGCTTATTATATGTCCTTAGACGGATATAAAAAACAGTTCCAACATAAATTAGGATACAAGCCATTTCCTGGAACACTTAACGTAAAAATCGAAGATAAAAGCTATATGAATTCAAGGAAGGATTTGATAAATTATCCCTCTATTTACATTGATGGGTTCAAAAATTCTGATAGAACTTTTGGTTGGGTCAGATGTTATCCGGCTACGATATCACAAGATTCAAAGTTCTGTCAGGAGGGAATCGATTCACAGTCACCTGATTATTGTAGTGAGGTGCATGTACTTTTATTAGAAAGGACCCACCATAATAATAACCTTATAGAGGTTATCGGTCCTTTAAACTTAAAAGAATCCTGCAATCTCAAAAATGGAGATAGCGTTGTAATAAGAATTAAAGAATCTGTGAGAAACACTTAAAGATCATAGAAGGAGTTTCCCAGTTCGCTCTTGATTAGAGAACTTTTTAGATCGGGAATCGGTGAAGAAAGCCTGACAACATCTAGGGTTAATCCTCGATCTAGGCAATTTTTTTTCATAGTTATTTCGTCATGTATTTGGTCATATCCTAGAGCTATTATATCTGGTCTAACATATTCCACTGTGTCATATATCGATTTTTTTCTCCCTATTACTGCTTTGTCAACAAACTTTATAGATGAAACTAGCTCCAACCGACTTTTTTCATCATGATAAATCTTGCGATTCTTTTTCAAGTTGCTAACTGTGGAATCAGTCGCAACTACAATTACTAGGACATCTCCCAATAATTTGGCAGATTTTAATGTATGAATATGACCAACATGAAGTAGGTCAAATACCCCTCCTACTAACACAACCTTAATTTGTTCACGACCCAACTTCGTAAGAGTACAAGTCACGTTATTTGGGCCTATTTCAGAATCTAGCTTATATTGTTTCGTAACAATAAAACCCAGGTCTTTAAGTCTATCTAACTGATCATTAAAAATTGTCACATCGAATTCCAATTTTTTCATTAAATAAGGCAATATGGGATTAGGAATTGGGCTATCAATCAAATTGTTGCTATATATTGAACATAATAGGAACCGTTGTATCGAATTCATTAAATTTGAGTTATCATAAACTTTCACCGTATATAATTTTACAGCTCCTAAATTACAAACATCCATCATAATTGTCATTATGCGGCAGAATTCTCAAGGAATGTCACATGTGGTATTATTAAAAAAATCAAAATGGCAGTACAACAATACTCGAGCATCCTATATTTATTACCATTATGAATGTTAATAACACCGGAAGTTTATGCTTTGGATGTTATTTGATCTAATAAATGGATTAGAATAACGAACTTGTCTATAACATCCAATATTTGAAAAATTTTGATGTCTCAGTACTCATAATCTTCTACACCAAGTAATTTCAGACGGCTCTTCGTCGTCATCATTGACATCATTCGTTTTGGAAATTAAATCAATATATTCTTTTGAATAATTAGATGGGCTCGCTTAGCTTAAGCTCTTGAACCGCAACTTTGGGTTATATCCAGTTGTTCACGGAAAAACCATCCGAACTCACATATTTATTATATATTCAGTACTTTTTGTGACTCGCTGTTAGAAGAAGATTGATCTCAATCATATGAAGTGTTAGAAGGATTAAGAGAAATTTACTGTTATCTTTACCCTTATTCGTTAGTAAAGATAATTAAACAAGTAGACCATGTTTTTGTTATGAAAGGGGCTCAAATTATTAAAACAAATGAACCATTAGTAATTAACGATGTAGAAAAACCTAAACCTGAAGGAAATCAGGTTTTGATCAGGGTTGCTGCAACTGGGGTATGTCATAGTGACCTTCACTTATGGGAGGGTGGGTACGCAGGACCTCAAGGCGTCTTCATGAAGGTTGAAGACAGAGGGGTCAAATTTCCTCTTATACCCGGCCATGAAATATCTGGTACAGTAGAAGAGGTCGGTGCCAATGTAAATAATGTCCATGTGGATGATAAGGTGCTAGTTTATCCTTGGCTAGGGGAGGGGAATTGTCCTGCTTGCTTATCGGGTGAACAGAATCTATGTGATAATCCAAGAACGCTTGGAATATATCAAAATGGAGGATATGCGCAATATGTTTTAATCCCTGATTCAAAATTTTTAATAAAGCTTGACCATCTTCAGTTTGATTCTGCGTCTTCACTGGCCTGCTCGGGATTGACAGCTTACAATGCTGTAAAAAAAGCAAAGCCAATCCCAGGTTTAGAAGAAAAGCACAATATTGTAATCGTAGGGGCTGGTGGATTGGGACTTATGGCGGTACAAATTGCTAAAGCCATATTCAGATCAAAAATAACTATTATAGACGTCAACAATCAAAAATTGGATGAAGCAAGAAAGCTTGGTGCGGATAACATTATCAATACCAAGGAGAAACAGGATGTCGTCAAAGAGGTCAAAGATCTTACCAATGGCTCTGGAACAGACGTCGTCCTTGACTTTGTAAATAACAATATTACATCTGTAAATTCATTTAATATGTTACGAAAAAGAGGTAAGCTAATAATGGTTGGGTTATTTGGCGGATCAATGGAGTTGAACTTGCCAATGATTCCGTTGAGAGGATATACATTGACAGGAGCTTATACTGGAACTTTTCAGGATTTAACAGAATTAGTGGAGCTTGCTTCTGATGGAAAGGTACGTACCGTATTGGATAGGACTTTCACTCTTGACCAGGTCAACGAAGCATTGCACGATTTAAAGAATGGTAAGATCATCGGGCGGGCCATAATAAACCCCAACCAATAGGGAAATTTTTATCTGTTTGTATCCCGCGAGCAGGATTTGCCCCAAAAAATAATCTCTTATTTCTTGATTGAGCCTGCGACTCTTCGGTTACTGTTGATTGTAAGCCTGATAGGCTGATGTACGATTAGCAATATTCTGCCAACAACTACAGCCGAAAGCTCTACCAGGCTGAGCTACCGCGGGATATTTAGTTTTTAAAAGAATTGATATATATTCTAATCGTAAATGCAAAATCAATGAATATATAGTGTTTTTCTGTCAATAAAATACCTTAATGAAGCTTGATGCTGCTCGCAATAAAGTAATATTCATTGTTCTTTTATCCATTGGATTCACTGTAGCGATGTATTGGGTATTAAGTTACTCATTAAGTCAACCCAATTCTACTTCTCCTAGATTGATACCAGAAGAAGCATACCTAATAGTTCTTCACGATGTATACAATCAATCCTTGGATCAATTAAGCAAGATTACATTTGCAGATCTTAATGGGAAATTTACATCCCAGTATGTAATGGTAAATGCCAATGGGACGATACATCAAGCAGATAAAGAAACCCATGATGTAGGGAAGTTAATAGGCAATACAGTTGAACCTTTAACTGGTGGCATCCACTATGGTTGGGAAATTTCTGCGAATAATACGAAATATTATGTAGATTCTACAAGTGGTCAAATGATTTCTTACCCTGAAGTATCAGATCAGAATTCAAACTGATGAACAATGATCGTTCCCACATTCCAGAAACAAATCAAATATTAAATAAGAAATAATTTTGTCAGCACCAGCCCTTCTTAAACTTTTGAGATATTGAACTATCCATCCCCTTTGGTCAATAGGGTCTATATGTGATCCTGCCTTTAGTAAAGCATATTCTCCTGACACATTCTGAACTACCAGAGGAACGTCTATTAGATTTTTAGCTAGTCTTACTAAATCCATATACCAGAAAGAAGGCTTTATCATTACCCAATCCGAACCCTCTTTTATATCATGTAAAATTTCTCGCATTGATTCCCTAGGATTGTTGAAGTTACTTTGATAACTTGATTTATCAATAAAGTTATGATTCTGATAATTATAATTACGAAACGGCGAGTATAAACAAGAATTATGTTTAGCAGAGTAGCTCATAATTTTTACATTATTAAATCCATTCTTCTCTAACAAATTGGAGAGGTATAAAATTTGACCATCCATCATTGAAGATGGAGCTATGAAATCGGTTCCGCTTTCGCAAAGACTTAAAGAAATTTTTCCAAGAATATTCAAGGTCGCGTCATTATCTACTCGCATTTTATGCTTAGGCTGGCTATAACCGCCTCGAAAGCCGTTTGTGACGCCACAGTGACCGTTTGTGTTATACTGGCATACACAAACATCTGAGAGAATGTTAAATTTTTTATCAAAAGTATTTCTTATGGTTTGAATCGAGCTTTGAATCACACCATTCTTTT
>DATEIH010000355.1:0-5779 GCA_035279165.1 Candidatus Nitrosocosmicus sp.
TGATTAATTTAGGTAGATGGTAATATAGTTATGTATACACTATGCTATGCAATGGAATCTGATTATAAGTTTAGATACGTGAATGAATACATTACAAATTTACTAGATGGAAATATAACACTTCAATATGAAGACGTAGAATTGAAAAGTGAAAAAAAACCGGTCGAGTATATAGACAAAATCGAAAAATGGTTAGAGTTTAGAAATAGAGTTAGAGATGAAGATCCAGATGAATTTACTAAACTTACAGGGGAGTTATTTACTCATCTATTGGCCATGCGATTGGGTGGTGTGATAGTAGATGATACATGTGAATACTGTGAAATGGCTGGCAACGAAGAAATTCCAAATTCTGAATCATTGTCGCCGTCTAATACGCTCCAGGAATCAAATAGTGGCAGTTTCTAAATTATGCCTTGAATTATTTTAACATGAAACAATTATGCTAAATCACAACTATATCCTAATTATTCAATAATTATCCTTGTGATGCTTATTTGTTAAAGAAAATTCATTAGATCTGTTAATTCATCACCCCTTAAAATATGAAAGAAATTAAATTGACTTTTTAATTTATGCCCTTAAGAGATTTCTCTGTATCTATTTACACAATCGGCCAAGAAAAGCATAGAAAAAGGAAGTAATCTTACTCTTGTTTACCTGCAGGTTGCGCCTTGAAACCTTTTGGTCAAATCTATGATGAATTTTATTAAAAATTCAGTTTTTGGACTGATCGTGTCTGCTGAACGAGTCGCAGTGTTTAGGCGGTTTCTGCAGTAAACATCTAAAAAGAGGAAATTGCATTTGTGGCTTCTACAGAAAAACAATTCTACCCTCCGGCGCATGCAGACAAGTGCTATTTGAATACAGTCCTAATACCAAAATATAGAGTGGTAGAAAAATGCTAAATTTATCAGAAATTGTCCCTTTTGCATTTTCAAGGAATTGCTTCTTGTTAAATTCGATATTTTCGTTGATTCTTCCCGCTCCTAGGCATTTCTGTAATTAAAACGAAGCCTATATTATTATGTAAAGTCGATTGAGAAACTTTTTGTATCCCTACACTAAGGTTTTCCACATTAAGAATATATCATTAACTTTTTTCTAAATGCTTTTGCAAATAAGTAAGATCAAAATATTTACGTTAACATTCCCTTTTACAAGTATTGTTTTTGATCTAACATATGCTATCCTATCATGTTTAGATATTGCTAAAACGCTCATCAAAAACGAATTGGATGTGTGAATAATTGATTCTACATATATCTATTATCTGTCCTATCTCAGTATCAATGATTTATAGTAACGATCGATAACATTCAAAAAAGGAAAGATTTGTGTAGATCCCTAATGCTAATAACAAATTGATTACAATTTCAATACTGGCTTTTATCTTGACTTTATAATTGAATTTAAATGTGACATGTCCAAAAACCATTGAATAACTTGACATTTTAGTATTAATTATCTTTTGATAACATTATGATCACGAAAAGCAGAGCAATCATACAATGTCATTATGAATACTTGAGGTTTACCAATATTTTTGTTTGACTGTATCTTTCTATTCTTTTTCATTGTATGTGTAACTAAGTATACCCTATTTTGTATAAGGAAACTGTATTTTACTAATGTTTAATATCAGTACTAAGGAAATGTGATAAGCTTGAATTCTATTTTGATTGTCAGTTTCAAATAGTTTTTGATAACCTTGAAGGTAAGCATCGGAATGTATATAGTGAATTATTGATACTATTGTTTGTAGAATGTCTATTATTGGCAAAAGTAAGGTGGCGCTCGTCACGGGTAGTTCTACTGGTATTGGATATGAGACTTGTTTAGCACTAGCCCGAAATGGTTTCACGACTTGTGCTACAATGAGAGACAGCAAGAAATCAAGTGATTTGGAGAGAATTGCAAAGAAAGAAAACCTACAAATCAAGATATTTGAAATGAATGTAGACAAAGACAATTCTGTTCGTAATACTATTAAAAAGATAACTATGGAGTTCGGTAAAATAGATATACTTGTAAATAATGCCGGATATGGTCTTTTTGGGGCATTTGAGGACTTTTCAATAGATGAAATAAAGAATCAATTTGAAACTAATGTTTTTGGTGTCATGAGAGTAATTCACAAAGTACTTCCTACTATGAGGCAACAAAAAAGTGGGATTATTATTAATATTAGTTCTATATCTGGACTGGCTGGTGTGCCTACACAATCAGCATACTGCGCTACAAAATTTGCGATAGAGGGATTGACCGAAGCACTCTCTTTTGAATTAGAGTCCTTTGGAATAAAATTAATTTTAATTGAGCCTGGTGTAATAAATACAGAGTTCGTTAAAGATTTAGTCGTACCTGCCAATAAATATACGGTAGATAAGAATATGAAACTACTAAATCCGTCCCATCCTAGCGAAATGAAAAAATCGTCTTCCTTTTACAGCGATACGGTGGACAAGTTCTTGTTCTTTTATTATAATGCTATGAGCCATGCTCCTTATCCACATATTGTAGCTGACAAAATAATTGATGCAATAGATAATTTATATAACAAGGGGGATAAAGCAGTCCTATTTAGGATTACAGTTGGAGAGGATTCCAAACAATATTCAAAACTCAAAAAGAAGTTATCTGATACAGACTTTCACGAATTATTAAAAAAGAACTTATTAAAATGACATGGCGGCATATGGTCTCAGAATTAGATAAAGGGATATAACTTTATACGTTGAATACTTGATTTCTCGCATATTGAATCCCTTATTCATATATTCTAATTTGGTATCAATATAAATCCATATCTGGTTGGATGACAGTTGCTGAGTCAAATAAATGAATACCATCAAATAACTACCATTTATATTGAATCATTAATGAGAATACTACCATGATAATAATCGATACCGTTTAACTTGATATTTTACAATATCTCTGGGGTGTTTTGTCTTGTCGTCATTTGTGATTCTTTTCAAGGCTAGTAACGAACAAATCAATAAGTACTATTAGTCGTCTAGACATTAAAACAAGCATACTTTCTCACGGTACAAACCCTGTCCCGAATATAACTATACTCTTTTGGAGCACTATAAATTTATGATTTATAAATATCAAATTGCAATTAAGAGATATGGTTATGCCACTGGCAAATGATGATGATAATAGTAATAGCAGGAATAGTTTAGTTATTAAACCAAATGAGTTAAAGAGAAAGATGGATAAGGGCGACGATATATTTATCTTAGATGTCAGAAGTAGACTGGAACATGATCTGTGGACTATATCATATGACAATTATCCTGACTCAGTTGTAATTCCGATAGATATACTGGCTTCTCTGGAATCTTTGAAACAGATTCCAAAAAATAAAGAAATTATCACATTTTGTGCCCATGGCCAAAGGTCATATATTGCGGCTAGAACTCTAGCGTCTTTAGGATATAATGTTAAAACTGTTGAAGGTGGAATGGCTGGATGGAGTAGATTATATGACGTTGCTGCAGTAAATTTGAATTCAAACATAACACTAAAAATTTGGCAAATAAGACGCATCTCAAAGGGATGCATGAGCTATGTTATTGCATCCACCAAAGATAAGAAAGCAACAATTATTGATCCAACATGTGATATTGAAATTGTTATTAATACACTACTTCGAGAATATGACCTTACAGTTATCAGAGTACTTGATACTCATATGCATGCAGATCACCTTTCAGGTTCAATCAGAGTTGCTAGGAGATATGGATCAGAGGCAGCAATTAGCGAGCTTGAAAACTACGATACCCACCATTTATCATCCGAGCGTGATCCAAAATATAGATTAGTTTCAGCTGGCCAAAAATTTGATTTAGGAGACGGGTTCCATTTAGAAGCGATTCATACCCCCGGACATACAGATGGCAGCATGAGCTTTCTACTGAAAATAAATAATGCTACTACTAATGATAAGTACATCAACGAAAAGAATAGTCGCAATGATGATTTCGCTCGAAATAATGGCAATGATGAGAATACGGATTATTATCTTTTTACAGGTGATACCATTTTTGTGAATGGGGTAGGCAGACCAGATCTTCATAAAAAATCACAGGAGTACACCAATAAACTTTTTCATACTTATTATAATGTGATATTTAACTATCCCAATAAGACAACCATACTTCCAGCTCACTATAGCTCTAGTTTTGAACATGAGAAACCTATTTTTGATTCCCTGGGATCGATTAAACAAAAACTAGCATCCATTCTTGATTCTAAAAATAAATTCGTAGACTTTGTAACTTCAAATATCCCATCTCATCCTATGAATTACGAAAAAATAGTCTATCTGAATAAGAACTTAGTCTCATGCGATATGGTAAATCAAGCAGATCTAGAGTCTGGTCCAAATTCTTGCGGTATCAGAGCATAGGCATCTAATCTTATATTGAAAGTTTTTTTTATAGACCGCGCTCAGTCGATAGAATCAGAAGACCGTTTCGATACTGATCAAATGCTTTTTGTAATTTTCTGTCCTAATTTCGCTTCCTATCATTTAAAACTAGTAGTAACGCTCCATATCTTCTTTATAGCTTCGTCTCATTTATTTTTTTCATCTAAATCCATTTGATTTAGGTGTTATCTTTTTGAGCAATAATCTATATCTCTTATCAATAGGGAAGAATGCATCAATATTGACAGTGATTCGTATAGTGGGAAGTCAAAATTAATGTAGCTTTATTATGAATTTAAAGCCAAAATTAAATCATACTTTTTAACCGACGTGTTTCTACTTACTAAAAGATTCGATGGCACACCAAATCCGGCCCTTTAGAAGGAAAATCTTAAGAGAAAGGAATAAATATTATATTTGTGACCACAGTTGAGCCTTTAAGAGAGAATATTCAAAAATTGGCTGAAACCTTTAACGATCCTCAAATTAGAGAAAAGTATTATTTCGACTTTTATGATGATTCTCTAATAATACACGGATTCCCTCCTAACTTACCAACCAATAAAGAAGGTTTTAAGCAATTTATCTATATGTTATGGAATGCGTTCCCTGATATAAGAATCACATTTGAGGACATTATTATTGAGGAAAATAAGGTTGTTTGTCGATACGTATTATCTGGAACACATAGGTCTGATTTTTTGGAGCTACCTCCAACTAATAAGACTTTTAGAGTGAATGGCATGACAATATTTTACTTTAAGGATAGAAAATGCGTTGAGCGTTGGAATTTAGTAGATATGATATCTTTGTTAGAACAGTTGAAGTCATAGTTACCTAATTAATACTTGTCAAATTGTCAATAAATCCGTTGAAAGAGCAAACAGAGAGTTCATAATATTGTTTAGTTTAGTCTATTTGATTTGGTTTAGTATGTGATTCTGTCTTATACTACTGCAAAGATATGGGATGCTTTATCCTCATTAAATGTCATTTTGCTGTGTGAATAAAAATAGAAGATTCATGAGTGACAGTGTACTGTGGCAGTATTAAAGATACTTTTGCATCTTAATTATTATGATTTCTGATTGAACCGATCCTCTATGACCCACCCAAAGCTCATGAATAATTACTTTAAATTTTCTAGACAAAAAATAATCCAGAAAGGTAACAATTATTCTCCCATGCATATGGGCCGTAAAAATGGTTATAACCTCCGGCTCAAGTTCGTTAATGAACTTTAATAATTCATCAATTCTATATGAATCCGATTGTATTTTATTGTTCTTAGAGTGGTAACCCAGCACCATATATTCTTGATTTTTGCTTTGATCTGAA
>DATEIH010000356.1:0-5077 GCA_035279165.1 Candidatus Nitrosocosmicus sp.
AAATTTGTTTCACATACCACCGAACGCGATACGCGATACCAATTATAGTAACCTCCTAGCTTTCATAATAAAGTACTAGACCTTGAGTAAGGATTATCCAGTTATCCAATTTACAGATCTTTTCAAACTTTTTGTTTGAAAAGAGTGATAATCCAATTCGGATCATAGCTATTTAGTAGCAGAAGAAGATTTCATAAAAAATAACTACAAAAGAAATTCAGTATTAAATGATCTAACTTGAATAAAGTATATTTGCTTTGATAAATCATGAATAAAAAGCATATTAGTAAGACCATAGCTTTTACGTTTGTTACTGCTTTAATGCTAAGTTCGTTCATGTTATCAGATAATCTTAAAGCCTTTGCTTTCCTTGGTTTCGATTTATTTGTAACAAACGAAGAGGATCAAACTGCTTCAACTACTTCACAAAGCTCTACATCATTACAAAATGCACGATGCTATACACCTACGGGTAGTATAGTAGACTCTTGTAATTCTGGAGACTTATCAAATTCTGATAGTAAGGGGTATAGTACTTTAGGACAGTAGAAAGATCGACTGTTTAAAAGTTCGAAACTCCTAAGGTAATGACGATATTGTTTTAACCTTCTTTCAAAGACTTTTGATTCCCTTAGACACATTTATTTTGGTACGACATAACAGTAAAAAATCCCAACTAGAGACCCTTTAACGTAGAATCCCACTCCGATTGCAAGTATAACTTCCACTGTAATCTTACAAGATATGATAAATGCTATGAGCTTTGAAAATTTCTTAAAAATTGTTGTAAACAAGTATGAAATTTCACATTCGTCCTATCGAACCTTATACCCGAGGGACTTAACCTTACCGAACCCGTATACGATACCAGTCTTTATACAAGTTATTCTATAATGAATCTGGCACAAGAATATCCGTTTCTTCCAAAAACATTCATTAATGTTCTTCCTTATATGAAATTTAAATCCTAAAGCCTATTTTTTGAGATATTATCTATTAAAATTTAATACAGGCACATTTAATACTAGTTGTCATCATAAGTAGATCCGCAAAAGAATAATCAAATGCGCAGAATGCTGTAGCCTATCTAAATGTGGCCGATAGCCTTCCTCATAGGTCAGAGGGAGAATCAGTTTTATTAAACCATTTACCAAAAAATACTAAGAGAATTCTTGATCTAGGAACTGGTGACGGACGCTTAATCAGATTGATAAAGGCAAAAATGCCCACTATCGAAGCAGTGTCATTGGATATCTCTCCTACAATGTTAGAAGCTGCAAGAGAACACTTTGTTGATGATTCAAAGGTAAAGATAATAGTACACGATCTTAGTCAACCATTGCCAGACCTTGATTACTTTGATGCGATTGTATCAAGTTTTACTATTCATCACTTAAGACACGAACAAAAGTGTTCATTATATGAGGAAATTTATGATATCCTTAATCCTACTGGTGTATTTTGCAATTTAGAGCATGTTGCTTCTCCTTCACTGGAAATGCATACTCGTTTTCTTGAGGCAATAGATTATACGCCAGAAAAAGAAGACAAAGCTAATAAGTTATTATCAATGATAACACAACTAGGATGGTTAATAGATTTGGGATTCGTAGATGTAGATTGTTACTGGAAATGGCTTGAGATGGCTTTGCTGATTGGATATAAAGCATAACACTTTAGTTAAAAATAATCATTTCATAGGTTTTGTATATCGTAACTAGATCATCTGACAATAATAAACAACTAGAGGTTAGCTTATCATTCTTAACCCATGTGAATATCCTCATGATTTCCACCTGTATGTATTCTTGTTATGATAATATTGAATGACAAAAATGAATCAAAATTGCTTGACATACTACAGACCCAGTCCAGTAGAAAAATTTTAAAATTTATGAAATAACACAAAATGTCAGCACAAAATATGACGGGTGATTACAAAGAAAATTCAGATCAAATCAAAATCAGAAAATTCTTAGGAGACTACACTACTATCCTGGTTTGCCGACTGTCTTTGAATGATTGGTGAGTCAGAATAAGTTCCTCCAAAACCCAATTGTCCACCTGCAATATTTCCTGAATTCTTTTGAACCTGAATGTTTACATTGTTACCTGAGCCTTTAATACCATCTACTGGTAAAGTAGATTTGCCAATCACAAACACTGCGTCTAAACCTGAACTAGCCACATACATGTTACTATTGCCTGCATTAAAGGCTATTCCGGATGGAAAAGTCCCCACTGGTATAGTATCGACCACTACATTATTTTGGTCAATAACAGATACAGAGCTTGAAGCTTCGTTTGTAACATACATGTAGTGATTTTTAGGATTGTATTCAATAAGAAATGGGCTAAACTCTACCGCTATTGTATCAACCACAACATTGTTTTCATCTAAAACTAATACAGATTCTGAGCTAAAGATTGTTACGTACATGTTGTTATTACCTGGGTTGTACTCTACACCACTCGGCAAACCCCTGACCGCTATTGTATCAACCACAACATTGTTTTCATCTATAATAGATAAGCTTCTTGAAATAAAGTTTGTTACATACATGTTACCATTGCCTTCGTTATGTGCTACACCAATTGGACCATTGCCAACCGGTATAGTATCAACCACAACATTACTACCGTCTATAACAGACACCGTATCTGAAGATAGATTAGCTACATACATGTTTTTATTATCTGCATTGTATGCTATACCGAAAGGGCTTTCCCCAACTGGTATTGTATCAACCACAACATTGTTTTCACTTATAACAGAGACTGTGTTTGATTCGCGGTTTGTTACATACATGTTTTTATTATTCGCATTGTATGCTATACCGAAAGGGCTTTCCCCAACTGGTATAGTATCAACCACAACATTGTTTTCACTTATAACAGAGACTGTGTTTGAACCATGATTTGCTACATACACATTCTTATTACTAGGGTTATATGCTACCCCAACCGGGTTATCTCCTACAGGTATAATAGATATTACTCTTTCTTGAGCAAATACCTTGGTAATGTTTGAAAATGGAATTATCATAAGGCCCACTAGAAAAAACATCAGAATATAATGGGTTTTTATTGATGACTTAGACAATGAATGTCTTAACTTATTCACAAATCTTTAGTATCATATAACAATATAACAAAAACTCCTAATTATTCTTCTAAAAATTACTGCGTTAACATTTCTGATTTTTTTATTAAAAGTCTTGATAGATTAAATCTGGGAATAATACTTTGTTATTAATATTATAGCCGCTCTGACTCCAACAAGGTAAACCATTTGCAAGACCAATGTGGATATCCTCATGGACTCTGCTGAACCCTTATACCATAAGGGGCTTGATCCCACCGAAGCTGCTTCATATTCTAGTATACATACAATGCAATTGGTGCTGCCATTCATATTTATGTAATCAGTGGATAGGATGTATATGAATAGGAAACCTGTATTATCATTACTGATTATAGCTACGTTTATTGTAGGATTCAGTATGTTGGAATCCTCAAATACTAATGCACAAAATAACATTACAGCATTGCCATGGTCAAATTCCACTTTAAATTCAAATAGTGAAGAAAAATCATACATATTGATTTTTGAACAACGAAATATAGGAAATATTGACAACTCGACAAAAATTGTATCAGCAATTATTGGACATAATATTGCTAAAATAGCAGATGAATTTGTTGAAGAAATTAGTTTAGCTCCGTCTCAGCAATTAGAAGAACAGGTAGAAGATATAATCTACAATGGTACAAATAGTTTACCATGTAATGCATCGTTGAGAACTCAAGAAGGTGAAAGGGTATCTGTTGAATGTATTTCATCTGAAAATATTATTATTTGGTATATCCACTCGTAACTATGTGGGGACTGTTATTAGCAAACACCGAACTTAAATTACTAATCAAGATACTAATCTAGCAAGCAAGTTCGTTGTCATTTTTGTTACATATTCCACTCTACATATAGATCAGTTATTATTAATTAAGAGTTAATTTTTGTATTCAAATTCCATTTGAAAATAATTCTATGCGATTATCTGCTTCAAGTTAGATATCAACGAGGTCTGTATTGCTTGTTTTGTAAACATGCACGTGCAGCAGTTTTTGCTATTCTAATTGGCTCAGGAATTGAACCTTGGAGAGTAAAGGAATTAACGATCATCAATGCTTCTTTTAACCTAATTCCCCAGTATCGTATGAACAGGATCTTACCGGTCTTTAACAGAATTTTGTCTCGCTTACCTAGTTTATGATATTGTTCTAATTTCATCTTCGAGTCATTAGGAAAATGATGATTTATAGCACCTTCCAGCCCTTCCGAGTCATTGAAAGTTATTGCTATAACTGGAACATGAGTGCTCTCTTGAAGTTCTTTACCATCTATAATATTATACATGCTTATAACAAGTCCATCAAGCATTATGCAATTGATATCATTTCTCTTCAGTGACCTATACATGGAAAATATATTCTTTGTCGAATCATTTCCTTCAATTGTGGCATTTCCAAAAATCATACCGTCAATTACAAGATCACGACGCATTACTATTCCTGCAAGTCTAGAACAAATACTAGTTTTTTTGAAGCTTTCGGCTATACCTAAAACCCTTATCCCTTTTTTCTCAGCGTGAAACTTCATTCCAGTCCCCCTCCTCTTTTTGAATGGGAAACATCATATCCATGCGCGCTATTCATATATATACCATAGAACTTCACAAAACTGTATTGCTTTAACCCAAGGAGCATAGTAAATTTAATGAAAGGTTGAAAATTAGGTTAAGTTTGTTTCACATCACGCCTAACCCGATACCTATTTTAGTAGCATATAACTAAAATCTATTAAAATCCTAATTCAGATTGAATGTATATCATACATGCTCGCGACTTTTATTTCTTTAGATTTCGAATGTATTGAGAAACCAGTTTTTCGACAGCCTCTCTAGCCCCTTCCAATAATGGCGAATCCTGATGAGCCATGAGTAGTTTGTCAAAATTAATCTTAGAAAGTCTCTGTGCAGATACTATTGCTGTAGTTGGATCCATCGATACTTGGGGG
>DATEIH010000357.1:0-5184 GCA_035279165.1 Candidatus Nitrosocosmicus sp.
TATACCGAAAGTCAAGATCCAAATAGACTTTATTTTCATGACCTTGGCGCTGCAAATGAGAACATGTTCTTGGAAAGTTTTAATCAAGGTCTCATCATGCATGAGATGGGTGGATTTAATGTAGCATTAGCCAGAGAGGTATTTAAGATACCCTACGATTATGAAGTGGGAATCATGATAGCCATAGGATATCAAGGTATTAATGATAGCTTGCCAGAAAAATTAAAAATTAAAAATACAAAACCCAGAGAAAGAAAGCCACTATCTCAAATAGCATACTTAGAAGATTTGGACCATGGTTTAGAAGTGAAGATAAACGAATAGTAACCAAGACAAATTTTGCATTCTATATCAGAGCACATTTTCTACTGTCCAAAGGGATATTACGAACCTATAGAAATAAGAATCCTTGGTTAATACCGCACAAATTCATACAAATAATAGGTTAAGAAACAAAGGACGGTATATACCCAAAGAGAACCAGTATGATTTAGTTGAAGTTAAACAAAAAAGGTTACTCTAGGAGTTACTTAATTAAGATTAGTTGGATGAGGCATTAGTTGGATTTCCTTATTCATTTTTTTTCCATATCTATTGATTTGAATAATTATTCTGTCTTGAATGTTTCTCTTTCGGATATGGGTAGAAATCTGATATGGATCTGTTATTTTTATTCCATCCACTGATTCAATGATATCTCCTTTACGCAAATCAGCGATATGTGCAGGACCATCTTTTTGTACCTCTGCAATTAAAGATCCCTGATTGGTGGGCAATCCATAAGAATGTGCTAATTCACTTGTAATTTTTATTGTAGATATACCTATCCATGGCCTATTGGTAACGCGACCATTTATAATTAAATCATTAATTATCAACTTTGCGACATTGATGGGGACTGCAAATCCTATACCTTGCGCATAAGGCATTTTTGCAGTATTTATTCCAATCACCTGCCCACGGGTATTTATCAGGGGACCCCCTGAATTACCGGGATTGATCGATGCATCAGTTTGAACAAGTTCCATAATACCTCGCTCAAACTGCAATTTTCTACTTAATGAGCTGATTATTCCTGCAGTAACAGATGGCCCCCCATCCAAACCAAAAGGATTACCGATCGCAATTACTATTTGACCTATTTTCAACTCATCCGAATTGCCTAGTTCGGCGTATGATAATGCATCTTTGGATTCAATCTTTATTATAGCTAAATCTGTAATGCTGTCTGTTCCAACTACTGTTCCGTCATAAATGTTTCCGTCGGTGGTTGTAACTTTTAATTTGTTGGCCTTTTCAATAACATGATTATTTGTCAAAATGTATCCCTTCTTATCAATTATTACTCCTGACCCTACACCCTCTACAGGGAAGATTCGTAATAATTGATCCTTGACCATTCTTACGCTTGCTATATTTACTACATCTTTGTTAACCTTTTCAACTGCATTGATGATTATGTTTTCATTGTCATAATCAATAGGTATTATTTAGAAAACCCCTCCTCTAATGGTAACAAGTGGCTAATAACCTGTGCATCAGAAAAGCAAAAAGGATTTAACAAATAGACTGGAGAATTCTTATTTGTTATAGATGATAATTTTTTTATCACTAATAATATTAATGCAAGTCGTCTAATATAAATAGTATAGTTAAATTTACAGATTTATGGATACTTAGGATTTCAATTATGAAAAGAAGACCCGTTGGATGGGCCACGTCCGTTTCAAACTCGACACAACATTAAGATGCTCTACTGCAGATTCGCTCATTTCATTTTGCGTTGAATCAATACTGAAGATACCATCAATATAGCAGAAATAACAAATATTGTATGAATAGATAAAATAAATCTGTCGAGGTTAGAATCATTGAATTGGATTAAATCTTGATTTGTTTGATCTGTCGAACCTGAAAATATTGCATTTACACTCTCTGATGGTAACAATGCAGAAAATATCAAAAAAACCAATCCGATGCTAAATGCACTTCCCGTCATAACCAAAGTTGTACTAATGCCTGCCGCTACCCCTCTTCTATTAGGCGGTACTGCGTTCATTATTGTGGCTCTGTTTGGCGACGTAAATATTCCCATGCCTGCACCTATAAGGGCTAGTGGCAGTATTGCTTCTGTGTAAGAAATTTTTGAACCCAAGGTAGAAAGGAGAATAAAACCTATCGCAGATACTATCAATCCAGTCTGAGGGATAATTTGAGACCTGTATTTATCAAAAAACCAACCAGTTATGGGAGCAACTACGGCCAACGCCAGAGAGACTGGAATTAGATAGATCCCAGAGTCCAATGGGTTTAAGAGCATAGTAGGTCCTTGAAGGTAAAACACCATTACAAAGGTGAAGGCTCCACGCGCAAGGGAGTTAAAAAAAATCGAAATATTACTACTAGTGAAGAGCCTAAGTTTGAACAAGCTAAGATCCATCATTGGGAAACTAACCTTTTTTTCATTCTTGTAAAATAGTACTAACAAAGAGATTCCGACCAGTATAAACACGATTATTTCGAATATATTTAAAAGGTTAAAAGACCCGAATGTTATACCAAGTAAAAGTATTATTAAACCTCCAGCAAATAGCAAGTTTCCCAACCAATCAATTTTTTCCTTTTTTATTGTCCCTAATTCTTTTAGTTTTGAGAATGCCCATAATGTAGCAAATATTCCTATTGGGATATTTATCCAGAATATTGATCTCCATCCAAAATATGAGGTCAAGGCGCCACCGATCACTAAACCCATGACTGACCCTACTACAATAGATATCTGATTTATTCCCAATGCCTTTCCTCTCTCAGATTCTGGAAATGAGTCTGACAATATGGCAGAGCTATTTGAAAAAATGAAAGCCGCTCCTAGAGCTTGAATAATTCGAAAAACAATCAATTGTTCTCCAGTTTGAGATATACAACACAGTCCAGATCCAATCGTAAACAATGCAAATCCAAGATTATACAGTTTGACTCGGCCAAACATATCAGCGAGTCTTCCAAATGTCAATAACATTGAAGCTGTTACTACCCAGTAGCCTATTGCTATCCACACAAGTGTAATCAGAGAAGTGTGTAATTCGTTAGAAATTGAAGGAAGCGCTATTAAGACGATATTTCTGTCAAGAGATGCCATAAGGGTGCCGATAGTTGTATTACTTAATGCTATCCATTTGTAATTCAAATTTCTTTAAGTCTTTTACCTAGACCATCATATACAAACGCTTCACAACAAGAGAGGAATAATTAGTAGGATTGAATGAAAACAAAACAAAAGGAAAACGCGGTTTCTAAAATTAACATGAAGTTGGAAACTGGAGCAAACATGTTAATTGGTTCGTCAGTCTTAAACGAACTTTAGCTATCCTATTTGATCATTTAGTACCATTACAATTTTCTTTAATTTGATTATATTATACGTCATATATACATGAATGACAATAATTATAAATATGTTGGATTATTTTTTTGTTAAGCAAATATTTGTATACTAGATAGCGTAATTCAAATGGATTTTCATCGAAATATCACCACCATCTTTTGTCGATAGAAATGATATGAGAATTACGTATTTGTAGAATAATATCCTCGAGTGCTTCTTTTAAGAAAGTAATAGAATAAAAAATTAAGATTACTTTGGCATCTGATTTTATTTGCCCGCTACAGTGTTTCTTTCATTTTCTTGGCTAAATGCATAAGGTTATTGCTTTAAACAGACTTCAGTAAACTGATACATAAATTCCTATTTAGGCTAAATCAGATGATTGGCCGATGTCTTTGTTAAATTAGTTGGCATATATGAACTCATTTTATGACGTTGAAGTGGTGTCGATGATAAACAAAAATGAGGTTGCCAAAACAGTTGTTGTAATCGTCGTGATATTTGCAAATGACTAGTTGTTCGTTTAATTATATCACCTAAAAAAACTATAGGATATTATTTGTTATTTGATAACGTAAATTAGTAAATAAGAATAATGTTAAAACCAAGGAAGATTGGATACAAATTCAAAGATCTATAATTACTTATTTTCAGTAAAGCGGCAAAGTTCCTTTTATAGATATTGTAGGTCTAAAACCATTTTTCAAATCTTTAGATGTTAATCTTACAAGAGATTAAGGCCTTTCTATAGCCACCTATTTTTTCTATGTTTCTTAGAATAAAGCAATAAAGATAGAACGATAAATAGATTCTCTAAATTTGAAAATTAAAGATAAGATTATGAGGCGCACAAATTGGTATCAAGAATCGAGTTTTCATGAGTTTAACTTCTAAACTTGAACCTGATTGTTGTGCTGCTTATCTTTACATCTACAGTCATATTAAATATTTCATTGAACATTAATTCTAATATTATTTTATGATATAATGACCAGTTTTCCCCCAGCTCATGCTTTAGAACATAGACTTGATAACCATCTTGTAGCGTGTGGTTAGTTTCAGTCAATGAGCTGGCCATTCTGATTTCAAACCATGAAAGAAATGATTCAAGGTCCATACGATTTTTCATAAATAGTGCTATATCATGAACCACGTCTTTACCGATATTCACAGCCATGCTCGATATCTCCTCTTTACTCATTTTATTAAACAATTCAACAACAATTGGCTTTGCAATAGGTATCATACCTACTTTAGGTTCGAACATATCCCAGTCAACATAGCGTTTGAGAAGCTGGTTTACCAAACTGTTTAAAGTAATTTTACTCCTATCCGATTCTGTCCTCAAGACATTTAAGACATTTTCGTCAATTCTAAATGTCATGGTAGCAGTTTTTTTGGGTTCGCCAGAACTCGGATTACCAAAGTCATGCATTCAAATGAATTTTCCTAGTAATATAATATATCCTTTGTTTGTTTAGGTTTGGACTTCACTTGTTAATTTCTCTTTTTAGTTCTCAAAGGGTAATTACAGCATGGACAGCGAGTACCACTAAATTTAATATACAGACTGCATCCTGAGCACCGTTTATATCCCAAAGCATAAACAGATTCTTTTCCACCGCCAACTCTATCGTATCTTATGCACAGTCCTCTACAGCCCAATACAAACAAGTATAGATGATGAGAATTAAACATTAAGTTTCAAATGCAATTGTTTGCAAACAAAATCTAGCTGTTAAATCTATACTGAAAATAAATAAAATTGTAAAGTCATGATTAAAGATCATTGAATTAGA
>DATEIH010000358.1:0-3809 GCA_035279165.1 Candidatus Nitrosocosmicus sp.
ACTAATGTCAATACATCAGAGATACTATAAAACTGGGCGAGAGTATAATTGATAACTTAAGCTGTTACCCCGAACTCGTCGATTTTAATGTTTATTATTATCGTTCTCTTCCTTACCATCTACCATCCTAATAGCTTTGCAGACTTTGCAGCGGCATCGTCTAACGCTTGCTTAGGCTCCTTAAGACCGGTACAGACTTGCTTGCCCGCTTGAGTTAAATAATCGTCTATTTGTGCGAATTCTGGTATATTGGGTCTGCTACCTCCAAGGGGTATCATAGACAACATTTTATCATAATATGGAACTGTGTGGTTTAGGATACTTAACGAAGGCCCTTGGCCTATGCTCTTTTGTGTTGGAAGATATCCTGTTTCAATTAGCATAGGAGCAAGTATGTCTGGCTCAAGCATCAATGTAATTAATTCCCAACTGAGATCCTTGTTTTTAGAAGTTTGAGGGATGCTTAGCTCCCATCCTCCCATTACTGTCGTAGTTTGAATACCTTCCTTTGGAACTGGAAACATAGGTATAAAGCCTACTTTCTGAGTAAAATTTGATCTTAGATCAGCCGGGAACTCCCCAGGCAACCAGGATCCTTCAGGAAAGACAGCGTATGTTCTATTAATAAAAGAGATAGTATTAAAATTGCCGTTTGCTATAGGCTTTATACCTGCCTTGATCTGGTCTTTGAAAAATTGCATCGCTTTAACACCTGGGGAGCTATTAAAAGCAGGAAACCAGTAACTGCCTTTTGTTGGATGTCCATCTCTCATTTTAATTATGTCGCCTCCCTGCATCCACAAATATGGGTACCACATAGAAGCACCACAATCAAGCCCTATTCCTTGGATATTGTCTGATGCTTTAAGAGCTGCATTAATCTTCTTTGCGGATGCGATATATCCGTCCCATGTTGTTAATGAATTCGGATCAACTCCTGTTTTATTCAATAAATCTTTCCAATACCATATTCCCCTTATATCAGTCCAAGCCCATATACCGTAAATCTTATCTTTGTACACACTTCCAGCCAAATTAGATTGGTACCAATCAGAAAGCCGTCCCCAACTTTGTGCACGGTTGGTAAGATCAGTCAAATATCCGCGTTCAGCAAAATCTCCAAGCCAGATCTGATCTACGGAGACTAGATCTATAGAACTTTTATTTCCTAAAGAATTAAGCATAGTTGTTCTACTGATGTCGTATGGCAGCACTGTGTAGTTTATCTTTATATTCATATCAGGATGTTTTTCCTGTAGCTTTTGCATCGCACTTTTAAGCAATATATCCCATCTTGGCTTGGGTTCAACTAAGATTGCATTGAGTGTAACTTGCTTCTTGTGCTGATCTGATTGTTCCTCTGCTGCTGGAACAAAGACAGAATAGGAAGAAGAAGAAGAAGATATCATTGTAACTAGCATTATGAGAAGAAGAATACTTACGGCTGAGAATATTAGACCGCGAGTCACGTAATACTGAGTACAATTATGATAGTTAAGATTTTAGCTTTAGACATCTAGATCTAAAAGTGTAATTACAAATGCGAGGAAGTTGTAAGAATTTTCATATAGGATTGGAACCCATTCATCATGGCATTGAAATGCTGTGATGGAACTGATAATGTAAAAATTCTTCCGACTATTAATCTATGAAGGTCGTTATTTGTTTATCATCATAAGCACGGAGTACTGTATAAAAGAACAAACTGTAAAGTATGTATTACCATTTTGTTAACTTCTCCTCAACCTTTGAAATGAAATCTGCATTGCTTACTGGTTTTTTGATTATATCATTTGTATCAAAGCCAGGTAACGAACCGACAAATTCGTCTATAATATCCAATGCAGATACAAAAAGAATGTTCATAAATGGATCCATTGCTTTTAACCAATAAAATAACTTTATACCGTTAACGTCAGGCATCCGAATGTCAGTTATGACTAAGTCATAACCGTGAGGAGCAGAAGCATCCATCAAATGATTTAAAGCTTGAGCTGGATTCGAATACATGTGCACTTCATATCCATTCATCTTTAACAAAGAATTATACGCATACAGAATATCTTCATCATCATCTACTATTAGGATATTGGGTTTACCTTTTTTAATTGTAAATGATGCTTCATAACTATTTGATTTAGAAATGAAATGTTCCTCATTTAAATCAGACCAAGAGGTTGTATTCGACGCAGCTGATTTCTTACTTACAAAATATACGTTGTATCCCATATCATTTGTCTCGGGAATAGAGGGTTCTCTTTGTAAAATCTCATAATCTGCACTAAGAGAAGATCCTGCAAGTATTTCACACAGCCTCTCTCCTATTACTAGGTTATTAGCATTAGAGAGCCTGTTCATTTTGGCACAATTGTTAACGACAGGACCGAACAGATCTACTTCATTTTTATATGAAGATAATGCCACCTCTACCATTCCATAATCCATACTTATCCTGAAATTGATTTCAGGTAGGTCTTCCTGTCTTAGTTCAGTATTTAGTTGGATACGAGATCTTTTCATCAGTTCAACACAGTCAAACGCATCCTTTAGGGCAGACTCTGAGTTAATATTAGAAGTTTTAGGAAAATAAAAGAAAAGGTTGTCACCGCTATTTTTGACAATTTTACCATTACTTTGATGAATTACTGGACTTAGAGAATTCAGAAAAAGTGAATAATATTTTCTTAATTTCTTTGGATCATGTATTTTTGCGGTAGTGCGTGTGGAATCGACTATATCGATAAACCCTACACAATAGACTTGTGTAAAGTTTATGAAATTTATCTGTTCATCATCATTTTTTGGACTACCATCATCAATTCTTATATTTGCTGAATCTTGGATCTCTTGTGAATGCAAATCATTGTCTTTATTATTGTTATCTTTTGTATATCTGTCACGCCCTTCTTCATAATCATTATTTCCATATTTGGACAATCTAGTCGAATTATTATCCGTCATTCATATTCAATATTAAAATTAAGCAATTACTAATATTTAACCGTGTTTGTATTTGTTTGTAATAATCATACAATATTGGTTTGCAATTAAGATTATTGGTATTTAATGAGTTTTATTGCAAAATCTTAATAGGTTGTACAGAAAAATAATATGTATCTGTTCTTTTATGATCTCTAGTAATATCAATGGACAATTGACAAAGAGTAATAATATAGCTATTGTAGATGATGAAAGAGATCTACTGTTTGTATATAAAAAAGCATTAGAATCAAAAGATTTTAAAGTTAACGCATTTGATGATTCCTACGAGGCTTTAAATGAATTAAGAGTACAGCATGAAAAATATTGTTTGGTAATAAGCGATGTACGTATGCCCAAAGTTGATGGATTTCAATTAGTTAATGAAATCAAAATTATAGATCCAACACTAAGAGTAATTCTCATGTCTGCTTATTGTATTTCTGAATCAGATATTATGGACAATTTGAATCCAGGTGTCAGAATTGACAAGTTTATTACTAAACCAATTTCATTAAATAATTTAATAGACATAATTCGATCGATTACCTAGAACAACTAAATTATTTAAAAGGAGGTTTCATGAACACCATATATTTTGATTCTGACTATATCACTATATAACAGGAGGTGCCACTTCTTTAAATTATTCGTGCAACCGTAGAGGAACGGTGAATGAAAATGTAGCTCCTTTTCCATCACTATTATTATGAGCCCAAATTTTTCCTTCATGTGCTTCAATTATCTCTTTACATATTGCCAAACCCAATCCAGTTCCACCATATTTTCTGGGAGTAATCTCATCAACTTGATAGAATTTCTCAAACAGA
>DATEIH010000359.1:0-7222 GCA_035279165.1 Candidatus Nitrosocosmicus sp.
ACTAATGCTTGTTCCTCATTAAATACAAGATATATTAATTTTTTATAATATAAGATAACAAATGCACTAACTATGACGCCCAAAACTACGGTACTCCATGTTTCTTCGATATTGACTAATAATATGCTTCCAAAAAGATAACTTGTTATATCTATCGAAAATCCTCCAGATAAGCTGATTAATACCAACCCTATCGCTAGCCCTAGAGATAATAGAACTGCGATAGACGAATCTGAATAGATTCTTTTGCTTGAATTCAATTTTATGATTGCTAATGCCCCAATTATTGAAACAATTAATGATACCCAAATAGGATTAGATTTTAGAAACAATCCTAATGCAATCCCTCCAAAAGCTACATGCGATATTGCATCACCAAACAAAGAAAATCTTTTTAATATAAGAAACAATCCAATTAGCGAACAACTTATAGAAATTGCTATTCCAGAAATAAGAGCACGTTGCATGAACTCATACTGGAGAATTTCAATCATTGCTATTCAATTCTTTTTTCACATTCTATATAATTCTAATAACTAATTTTCACATCTGAGTGCTATTTTCAAATTATCTAAATTATCGTACATTTTTGAGAAATAATCTTTATTTAAAGTTTGTTCTTCCTGTGTAATCATTTCGATCGGGCTCAATATCATTACCTTCCCTCCTATTTCATTTGCTATTGTGTTTGAAAGTCTAGGATCTATATTATCTTCTGAAAAAATGATGTTTACACCTAGTTGCTCAGCTAATTTTATTGCATCTGCAATTTTTTGAGGACTAATGTCTCCTTCAGGTGATGGACCACTAATTGAATGCTGAGTTAATCCGTATCTTTTTGCAAAATAGCCAAAGGCATCATGAAATGCTATAAAATCATTCAGATTGCAATTAGTCAAGTTCGTTTTAATATCTGAACTTAATAGTTCTAGTTTGCTATTAAATTCATTAAAATTGTTTGTATAATATTCCTTATTTTGAGGATCCAAAGATATTAATTTTTCAAATATAGTTTTTGAATATGCTTTAACCAAATTGGGATCAAGCCAAATATG
The DNA here is from genome assembly GCA_035279165.1 of Candidatus Nitrosocosmicus sp. GTDB lineage: Archaea > Thermoproteota > Nitrososphaeria > Nitrososphaerales > Nitrososphaeraceae > Nitrosocosmicus. Next base: position 1,056 of record DATEIH010000359.1, read on the forward strand.
AGGATTTGGAGTAGATCCTATATTTTCAATTGGAAGACCCTTGCTCAAGTCAACTACAGCTGCATTTCCTAACTTGTTAATCCAGGATTCAAATCCTGCTCCATTAATAAAAATTACATCAGCTGCTTGGAGCTCAATTATTTGTCTTGCTGTAGGTTCAAAATCATGAGGTTCTATACTGGCAGGTACTATAGTTGAAACATCCACTTTGTCTTTACCTATTTTCTTGACAAAATCATAAATCGGATAAAAGGATGCGAAGATTTTTAGATTTGTATTATTTGATGAAATTATGCCTTGACTCTCTGATTCATTGATACTATTATTATTATCATTTTGTGATAGATTTGTGGTAGCAATAGACTTTGGAATAATTGAAGAAAATAAAGTTATAGTTAAAACAATAAAGCAAAAGGAGATCCATTTCTTATAATTCTCTAGCATGAAAAATAATTTGGTTATTAATAATATAAAGTTTACTTATTAATTATTATTAAGCTGTTGGTAATTTTATAATAACAACAAATAGATGGTAATAATTCAATTGATTTGAGTTAATCAAAGATGAACGATTTAATACATTCGGCGAAACTCTCCAAGAAATTTATCAATCAAATCCTTACCTGTCTTTAATAACAATAACTTTTATGCCAATGAAAAAAATTTAATATGTAATACAATTTCTTAATATTAGTAATTTATACATGCAATTGAAGTTAGGTGATGATAGGATTTCTTCTTATCTTTCATTTTTAGGTTATACCTCTCTATATCCTCCACAACAATTGGCTATAAAAAAGGGTTTGTTAGAAGATTCCAATATTTTAATTACTACTCCTACTGCAAGCGGGAAAACATTAATTGCTATACTGGCTGCCATTAAATCCTTAGAAAAAAATAAGAAAGTAGTATATCTTACACCATTAAGAGCATTAGCCTATGAAAAATACTTGGAATTCACTTCTATAGATAAATCTGGTATATTTTCTAGAAAAATAAGAATAAAGATTAGCACTGGCGATTTTAATACTTCAAACGCCGATTTAGGTTCAGCCGACATAATTATTATGACAAACGAAAAAATTGACTCGATTCTTAGACATAATGCTTCATGGTTATCAAATGTTGGACTGTTTATTTCAGATGAAATTCATTTAATCGGAGATCAAGATAGAGGACCAGTTTTGGAAATGGTCCTAACCAAAATAAAAAAATACTATTCCTCATCTCAGATTCTTGGCTTAAGCGCTACAATCACTAATGCCGCCGAAATTGCAGGATGGTTAGGATCAAGACTAATAGAAAGCACATGGAGGCCAACAAAATTGATAGAGGGAGTATATTCTGATGGCATAATATATTCTAATAACGATTCCAGAACTAAAGTTTCTGAGTCAGGTAAGGACACAGCTTCGATGGCTATCGATTTAATCATGGATTCTTTAAATAGTAATGGACAAAATCTTATTTTTGTTGAAACAAGAAAACGAGCCGTATCCTTAGCTAAGAAGGTTTCAGAGGTTGTATCCAAGACTCTATCACCAGAGGAAAGGAAAAATACCTTGAAGGTTTCTAAACAAATTTTGGAGGAGGGTGATGACACGGATTTAACTAAAAATTTGTCAAATTTGATATCTACTGGTATAGGATTTCATCATGCAGGATTAAGTCTTTCAAGTAGAGGAGTTGTTGAAGAAGCATTTAAGAATGGAATTATAAAATCTCTGTTTGCAACACCAACACTAGCTGCTGGCGTCAACCTCCCTGCACGTAGAGTCATAATAACAAATGTAACCCGGTATGATTTTGTATACGGCGCTTCAGTTCCAATTAGTGTGCTTGAATATAAACAACTTTGTGGTAGAGCCGGACGACCTCAATATGATGCTTATGGAGAATCTATAATTATTTCAGATTCAAGAACATCTTTCGAAGATTTGTATGATCATTACATATTGGGGATTCCCGAACCTCTAAATTCAAACCTTGGAAATAAAGTAGCTATTAAAATCCATCTACTTGGGGTAATCGCTTCATTTAACGGAATTAGTCTAGATGATATCTATGACTTGTTCTCAAAGACATTTTATTCATTTCAAGATAGTAATAATACTTCCCTATTTGATAAAATAGATTCATCTTTAGATTATTTTCTAGAAGAAGATCTAATTCGATTGCAAAACAATTTGTATAATGTGACCGGATTTGGAAAATTAGTTTCAAATTTATATCTTAATCCTGAGACTGCTGTTGCGTTTAAAAAGACCATCAATGATATAAAACCAAGGACTGTAAAAATCAACAATGTATTTGGTTTTCTTCATATGATTACCACTTGCCCGGACTTTTATCCTAAACTCTCGTTCAGAAAACAAGACATCGAAGAGTTCAGTTATCTATTTTATAACAATTATGATGAATTTTTTTCAGACGTAGATATAACGGATTGTTCTAGAAGTCTATGGACTCTGTACGAATGGATCAATGAGACTACAGAAAAAAGAATGAATGAGAGAATTGGTGTAGAGCCAGGCGATATACATAGAATTGTCGAAGTATCCAATTGGTTAGTTTCTTCAATATTCGAAATATGTAAATTGTTAAACAGAAACGATCTTTTGCCCGTTCTTTTTTCACTTGAAAGTCGAATTAAGCATGGAGTAAAGGCGGAGCTTGTTCCATTGGTACAGATTAAAGATATCGGAAGGGCCAGAGCGAGATCTCTTCACGAGGCTGGAATCAATGTACCTAACGATCTCCTACTAATTTCAGAATCAAAACTATCTATGATCCCAAAAATAGGCCCAAAACTAGCTAAGAAATTGAAAAAAAAATATTCCTCCTAAATTATTTCTCATATATTGCATATATATCTAAACTAAAAGGCCTTAACACAAATATCGTTTATTCAAAGTTAACTACTCCTAGGTTATTCATTTCAGATCCTATTCCATAACCAAGTAACGCGATACCTGTTCCTAATAGAGACATTTCTAATCCTCCTTTTACCCAGCTTTTTTTAGCTAATCTGCCTTTGATTGCACCAACCATAAATGATGACAATAAACTAATAGAAATAGCTATTAGTAATGCCGTAAAATTGTTGATTAAACCAGTTTTGACTATAAAATATGGTAGTATTGGTAAGATACCTCCTATCAAAAATGAAATGAACATAACAATAGCCCCTTTTACGGGGCTGCCTAGGATTTCTAGATTCAGACCCAACTCCTCTGTTAGCATCGTTTTCAACCACACTCCCTTATTGGATGTAATCTTATTTACAACCATGTTCAATTCTTCACCGGCAAACCCCTTGGACTTGTAAATTTCTTCTATCTCTTTTCTTTCGTCCTCAGGAGTATTTTCAATTTCATATTCTTCTCTTTTGATTTCAGATTGTAAAATCTCTATTTGGGATTTAACAGCAAGATAATTTTGTACAGCCATGGCTTTAGCACCTGTAAACATTCCTATTATAGCCGCTAAAATAACTATATCTACACCTACAGAGGCACCACCTATGCCGGCTACTATTCCTAAAGAAGTATTAACTCCATCACCAAAACCAAAAACAATATCTCTAATGTAGTTACTTTCTTTTATATGAGGTTCAACATGATAGCTTTGTGCTTTATCCAATATGTTTTCTACCTATTTATTGTCTTAATATCTAATAAATTCATCAAATCGATTTCAATCCTGTTTGAAAAATTTGAAAAATGAAATTCATAAACGTAAAGACATACATCCATCCATCAATCAACAGATCAATTTAACTAGCTCTACAGACATTACTCCATTTCAATGAAATTCAATCCAATCCAATCACATAATATCCTTTATACAACTATCATTTAGGTTACTTTACAAATATTGAAAATAATAACAATAATGTTTAGTAACGCGTTATCTCTGGCCTACTAAATAGACATACATACATACTTTATTGGATATAACAAAAAAATCTATCGAAAACAATCGTATTTCTTTCTTCAGAAAATAATTAGAAATTAGAATAGTCTAAAAAATTGACCAAACTGTATCTAAGATATCTATTCTCTTTCCCATAATACCTTTCTTAATTTATCAGAAGCCTGTTCAATTGCACCTCTTGCTGCCGGAGTATCTGCAATTTCGTTTAACATTACGAAATCATGAATGGTGCCTTGATATCTACACGCAGTTACGTTTACGCCAGCTTCCATCATCTTACGTGCATAAGCTTCTCCCTCATCTCTTAATACATCAAATTCGCCTGTTATTACAAGTGCTGGTGGTAATCCATTGAGCTGCTCTACTGAAGATAGCAATGGAGAAACTGTGGGCTTTTTCAAATCGGGTTTATTTGAAATATAACTTTCCCAAAACCATTTCATAGCTTCTCTAGTCAAGAAGTAACCCTCTTGAAAAGACCGATATGACTCGGTATCAAAATTTGCATTAGTAACCGGATAGAAAAGGACCTGATAATGAATTTTTGGTCCATGACGCTCCTTGGCGAGTATCGTAACAGCGGTTGCCATGTTGCCGCCAACGCTGTCTCCTATGACTGCCATTCTAGAAGGGTCTAAATTCAATGATTTACCATTTTCTGAAATCCATTTTGTTGCATCATAGGCTTCTTCTAGAGCTTTTGGATATTTGGCTTCAGGAGATCTACTATATTTAACAAATACAATTGCCACATTAATGGAGTTGGCCAATTCTCTAACTAGCCTATCATGAGTATCTATTCCTCCTAAAACCCAACCGCCACCATGAAAATACATGACAACGGGAAGAGTTTTATCGCCACTATTAAACGGCCTAATGATTTGAATATCTATTTTTTCATTTGATTTGCCAGAGATAGAGAGATCCTGTACGTCAGCTGCAGGCTTTGCAACTGGTACTGATTGAAGACCTGACAACACATTTCGAGCATCGGCAGGTGATAATTTGTAAATAGGGGGACTGGGATTTTTTTGTAATTTATCTAAAAAACTTTTTGTAGTTTTTTCAACACCAATAAAATTATTAGTCATAATAACATTCTGTAAATAAATCTTATACTTTAATGTTAAATACAGGAAATATTGTCCATGAATATTTCCAATTAGAAATTTATTTTTAATTGTACCCTACTACACAAGAAAATTCATCCAGTTGGTTACGATTTTTTCTTGCTAATTAATTGGACGGTATGTTTTTTAGAGGATATTTAATCAAAGTAGAAGAGTAATTTTGGTAGTTTTGATCACTTAGTGTCAATTAAAAGAAGTAAGTATGGTCATCATAAAATAAACTGTCTGTATCAGTTGAATGATATGATGATTCTCTTTTGTAAAACACATGAAAGATAAGCAACCTAACTTAATTTTGGGCGTATTACTCCAAAAATTTTTAGGGTAAGATAACAAGAAAATATATTTTCTTGAAGATTATGATATTCTTTGTTGGTGTAGTCCTTTTCAACAGCTAGGTATGGAATTATTTTTGTCTTTAAATCCATAGCAGCATTAAAAACTTCATTTTTATCTTCCTTAATACTCTTTGAATAATCAAATTCAATCCTGTCTTCTAGCAGATCCTTAATGAAATTATTAATTGAATTCTCTCTTACTATAGAATAATTAAATTTCGTAGATTCACTCATTAAATAAATTTATCTCTATAGTAAATAAGATTATTGATTGACATCCATTATAATATAAGCTCCTGAAAATAATGTGAGGTCAATTAAAGCAATATATACGGCTTATCAATTCAATTTTTCTAGTGTTAGAGAAATGAACTTATAGAAATTACATTATATAATAAAATAATAATAATTATTCTAAGAATTAATTTAGAAAGATTACTTTATATATATCATCAACAAAAATCAAATGATATTTTGAAATGTCCTAATTGTTTTTCAGAAATGGTTTTGACGTCCAGATTCTGCGTGGAGTTAGATAAATGTCCAGCATGTGAAGGTATATGGTTAAATTGCGATGAAATAGAAAAAATAGCTGCTACTAACAACATTAGAAACGAACTTTATAAAAGGAATCAATCAGAAAAAAACAATATTTGTAATTTACAAGATAAGGGTTATTATTTTTATAAGAATGAATATAGTAAAGATGCTTCCTCTGATGAGATGTTTGATTTTGAATAGTCAGAACTAAATATGATATTTC
>DATEIH010000360.1:0-2419 GCA_035279165.1 Candidatus Nitrosocosmicus sp.
TCCGTTGTCCTAAGTGTAATAGCAGGTTTATTACCAGCTTGGAAGGCGTCAAAGATAAGTCCCATAGAAGCACTCAGACCAAAAACCTAGACGATATATTTAGGTTCAAAATCAATAAAATTTAGGATTCATCAATAACTAGTCGACGAAGGGTTTTGAACTAGAAAATAATACTAATTTATAGTAAAAATCCATATGCAACGTTATGAACATACACCAAAAATAAACAAATGCTTCCATCATTGAGTCTAATTAACTGATAACTTTTACTAGATTTGTCAAAGAGACATGAAGTAACATGTTATTCATGTTTCTCAATCATCTATTATTTTGCTTCAATGAGGGATTAACTCAAACTTGAGGAAATGGAGATTATGTATTGAAGGTAATCTTTTGAAATTTACGAACAGCGAAACAATAAACAAGAGAGAACTAGGTAAAGAACAAATATATCAATATCGCTTTTATCTGGTATTAAAAACCAATTGATACCTATGGTTATATAGTATATTGATTACGACTTGTCACAATGTCTAAAAACGATAAAAAAGAAATAAATGAACATACTTCATCATTAGCAAACAAGAATATTGATAATCAACGAGACATTTACCGAAATAATCAAAGACTATATAATAGAATTGTAGAAGAAAACACCGAATCACTTGAACAAGCTTTCGATGAGTCTAAAAAAAATATAGATGAAAATATAAGAGAAGCAAGAAATCAAATTCCACGTTATACTGAAACAGTTAATCAAGTTCAAGAACAAACACTTCAAGCTACTAAAGATATTGCAGAAAGCTATCTAGATTATCAGAGACAAGCAATCGATTCTTTTCAATCTGTTTCTACTCCATATCTATACAATGTAAATAACCAATTATTGAATAGCCAAGATTACTTTAGAAGAATACCAGAAATGTACTCTAAACTAGTAAGTAATTATGCAGAAAATACAATAGCAATGAGTAGAATTTTTAATGATGTGGCATTCTCAAATATTGAAGTATTCAAAAATGTAGTTGATAACACAAAGAAACAATCCAAATATCTCGCAGAAATAGGAAAAAGAAATGTAGCTACATATGGGACAATCGAAAGAGAAGGCAGCGATACATTATTATCAACTCAAAAAGATCTTCAGTCAAAATATTAGAAGAGAAAAGATAATTAATCATTTCTTCTTTATTTTTTTCAATATTTAATAATAGATTGTAGTTTATAGTTTCTTCTGGATTACCATTGTATTAGCTGGTTATTAGAGATAGAATTTAAGCGCCGCACACACATTTATTATTGTGGACAAAGTTTTAGATTCAATCTAATTTAGGTATGATGCACTTGTAATTACGGTTTTTACCTCAGACAGTCTCTTTCTTAAAGTCATGATTTTGATGTTTGCTACTGGAGCGATTTTTGCCTGTGATATTTTTTGTTTATGTTTTTTACATACAATATAAAGAACTGCAGCTGCGATTGATAATGAGTTCTTGCCAAAAATGGTGTTATCGTATTGGATTGCGTGTAGTATATCATTTGACTCTCGCAGTTTTTTCGCTAATATTGGCTTCATCGGCTATTTTTCTAATAAAGATTGTAGGGTTAAACTGCACGTGCTTGACCCTGAGCTCTCGCATGAGGAGTAGATAACATTTCCCAGTAAAGATCTCATCTGCTTCTGCTATTTTTGATATTTCTGAGAGTTCGGGGTATATTGAACTTTTTACACACTATGTACACACATGCAACATCATTTCCTTTATTGACCTACCTTTAATGAGGTTCTTGTTCAGGGCTTTTTTGTAATATGATAATGCATATTCAATATTTGTTGATGGAAGCGATAATTTGTCCTAACCACTATTCTTTCCAGGAATAATTTCTTCAATTATATCTGGAGTTTTTATTTGATTTTTATCATTATTTGACATAGTACTGCCTTGTTTAACAAGTTATAAAAGACTAGTAGATTCAAACTTTTTAAGAGGATAGACTTGGGGGTAATGGAGCTTCCAGTACATAGTAATAGTACCAAGGTAATGGTTAGTAACACAAATGTTAAAATTTATGAAAATCTTGATTGAAAAGATAAAGGGTCCGGAACATGAATTTTAATATGTCAACCATTTTTGAACTATTCTATAATCAATTTATTTATTTAGACATACCAATTGAAATTAATGTGTCAGTTTTCCTTCCTTTTTTACCTTTTCGCCTTAGATTTTTGATGTGAAAAGTTATATACTTGGGTTTTGTGGGTTATCTACATGACGCAAATCACACAAAAGGTAATCAATGTAGAAGAACAACAATATCCCATAATCTATTGCAATGTTTGCAATTCTCTGCTAATTAAAAGAGCCTGTTGTATTTGCTGCGGACTTGACTATTGCACATTTCATCATTTACAACATCT
>DATEIH010000361.1:0-6625 GCA_035279165.1 Candidatus Nitrosocosmicus sp.
TTGTACCCCGCCACTGACCCACAGCAAAATCATAGTTAGCCTTACACTCCGTGTATAACTCATTGCGCACTCTCTGACGGGGATTAAAAATATAAAATTGAACAGCTATATATCATTTAACTATAAGAGTCACGGTATAAAAGGCCTTTTAGAGCGATTTGTTGATATTAATACCAGATTCATAAAGGTGCCAAGTTACTCTGGAAATCAGAAAAAAATTTTTTTGGAATCTATATGTGTAATATGCATAGAAATCTATGCAAGATAATTTTGGGTCTAAAAGACTATAGTCATTATACTATGCGAATTTGATCAAGTTTCAAGATTTTAGATACTGACGATAAATTTAATTCGAAAATGGTAATCAATGTACGCAAATTAAGATTTTCTAAAACTTGAGGATGAATTTCACCGATTTCTCCAATTACCCGGTCTTTTAGGAAAATTCTTGCAGAATGACCTGTTAAGAAATAACTAGTGTTGTATCTAGGAGTATTAACATTCTCGTTGAAACAATACTTCATAAAGGATTCTAAATTGGATTTAATTTCTGTGTAGTCTGAGGAATTATGAGCTATTGAGACACAAAGTGACCAATTTTCTCTGATCTCATGATTTATAGTAGAAAACGTCTTTCCAATCTCAAATAATTTTTGAGGATATTTTTCATGAATATTATTAGAAAAGGTATTGATTAAAGAAGGAATTAGGCTGTTCCTCAATAAATCAAATTCAGTATTTTTTGAATCACCCAATGAAACCAAGTTTTTATCAAAGAGATCATCCTCCAAAAAGACATTGCTGATCAGGTTTTTTGATATTATTTCAGGATTAATAACTTCCATGAATCCAAGGCCAATTAATATGTCCCGTACATTATCAAAAATAATGGATTGACTATTCTTTTGGCCAATAAAATAGGTGTCAGAGTATGATGGACTTAAGTTGAAGATCCCATAACCAATAGCTACCTCTTCGCATATGTCTACCTTGTCAAACAAATCTATTCTATAACTAGGTATCGTGCATTCTAGTTTCCCACCACCTATGTCTCGGCCTTCACATCTACTTCTCCGAAGACATAACAATATTTCATCATGAGTTAACTCGAGACCTAATATTTTATTAATGTAGTCAAAATCCAATTGAATCGTATATGGTTCTAATAAAGGAGTAACAATTTTACCACTTAAAGGAGTGTCGATCACTACAGAATATAAATTAAACCCCATATCGCTTAATTCAAACGACAGTATTGAAAGTATATCCTTAGCAGACTTGGAATTAATTGAAGTAACTTCTACGAATAGATTACTAGTCAACAGATTTACTTTTGTTGTGTTTCCGTTTATAATAGGTGGAAAAGAGACAACATTTTCCTTTGCGTCGGTTAAAATGGGAACTAATTCGGATTTTTCTAAAATGTGGCTATATTTCCTACCGATATCAAAATCAGTAAGGATATTCTCAAGGCTGTATTCTTTATGGTAATCTAGTGGAACAAATTTGATTTGTCTGGAAATCCCTTTATATGATAGGGGAAACGTCAACGCATCATAGTTATGTAAGCCTATTGAAGATTTTTTCCTCTTCCTACCTAATCCATTATGCAAATCTTCTTGCATCGATATCAATTGTGTTAATTCTTCATTATTAATGGGAAAATCCCGTTTGGCAATTAATCCATATATAACGGGTCTAATGTATTTCAGTTGTTCATCTACTACTATTGAAATTGAAGAAGGACGAAGATCCTGTATACTAGGACATCCTAACTCTACATTTAATATTCCTTTTAAAGCACGTATAATCCCGAGCTCTGATGAAAAATCAGGTCTATTGGGGTTAAATTCTATTCGGATTTTGTCACTTATCATGTCTAACCCTTCTATATCAAGACCCAAGTATGGTAATTTTTCAATAATCTCTTCTAATGTCCGTTCTGGAAAGATTCGTAAGAGTAATGAGGGTCTAACGTTTACTACAGGCATTTAGGGACACTCTTTAACCAGGTCAAATTGTTTGAATATAATTCACGGATATCATCAAGATTAAAACGTAACATGGCCAATCTTTCAAAACCTCCTCCCCAAGCCAAGACAGGATTTTTGATTCCCAATGGTTTTGTTACCTCAGGTCTAAAAATTCCCATCCCAAACAACTCTATCCATTTGTCAAATTTCTCATTATATACCATTGATTGAAGGGAGGGTTCGGTATAAGGAAAAAAAGTTGGCCAGAACTTGATCTTCTTTATCCCAAGTTTAGAATAAAACTCAGACTGAATTCCTATTAATTGCCTTAAATTGGCATCTTCATTAACATAAATCCCCTCAACTTGATGAAATTCAACAAGATGCTTAAAAGTCACTTTTTCGTTCCTAAAAACCCTACCTATCAGGAAAACTTTATCTCTCTCGGGTCTATCCTCCGATAAGTGTTGAAGAGTGACTGGAGTAGTGTGAGTTCGCAAGACGTATGGTTTAGAACCTTCAATATTCCAATCATATTGCCAATTATCCCTATGGAGTTGCGATACATGTTGTAGTAAGGCAGTATTTGTTGGTAATGGAGAAAAGAGTTCCGTTTTGGACTTTAGATAAAAAGTATCTTGCATCTCCCTAGCTGGATGATCTTGAGGGATAAATAATGCATCAAAATTCCAAAAACATGACTGAGCTAGGTTTCCCTCAATCTCGCTAAAACCCATCCCGACCAATATTTCCTTTGCTTCATCTATGAAATCAATCAAAGGATTCTTCTTCCCATAATTTAACAAAGGCAACGGCGCCTCCACATCGATCTGTTCAAAATTTAGATCTCTCCATTTTCCAGAGACTAAAATATCCTGAGTTATATTTCTAACAACTTTATCGCTGATTAATAATAATGAATCAACAAGGTGAACGTTAGTTTGTGAGATTCTGTATTTCTTGTCTACCAACTTCTCTGTTACTACGATATTGGGTCGTTTTTTCAATGATTCATATGATTTTTTATCTTCTTTATCAAGGAGAGATTCCAATGCTGATCCTTTATCTTTCAATTTTGCCAAAAAATTTTCCTCGCTTGATAATTTGTTTGAATTTTGGAGAAGAGCTACCTTATCATCAATTATATTAATCCAGTTATTGTTTTTCCCAAAGCGAATTGCTCCAAAAACTTCCTTATCGTTGCCTTCAAACTCTTTATCTTTTATGATTTCTGACAACTTGTTTAACCCCTCGTTAACAATGTTTACTAGTTTTCTTTCAGGGAGAACAAAGTGCTCTTTATTAGATATTTCCGGATGTAAATAAATCTTAAAGTCGGTTTCTTCATTGATTTGAACCAAATCTTTATACCTCAACCATTCTATACCTCTCCGCGCTTGGTCTACAGTTAATTCTGATCTACTTACAAGGTCAGATTCGGTTACCCAATCAGCCCCTGCAGATCTTAGTACGGACAAAAGCTTCTTCTCGATGGGATGCAATGATGAAATCGAAAGTTTAGAGTTATTTTCAAACTTCGAAGTATCATTGCCTGCTACTTCATCCTTATCCAATATATTTAGAAAACTTGTGCAAGTCTTTTTAAACGTTTAAACTTTGGTAATTCAAATAATAACTTAAGGAAGCCAAGTGAAGAGAATAGCATTTCATTTGAGAAGAGCGACATGACGGTAGATTCAATTAATAAAGAATTGGATAATGATTCAGAATCAGATTCAAATATAGTTAAAGATTTTGTCGTTACTCCCTGGGAAGTAGAGGGAGATATTGACTACTCTAAGCTTATTGAAAGATTTGGCACTCATACTATAGATGATACTTTACTTGAAAAAATCAAGTATTTTACAGGAGAAATACACCCATTTCTTAAAAATAGATATTTTTTCTCCCATAGAGATCTAGATTTGGTCCTAGATGAATATAAGAGAGGCAATAAGTTTTATCTATATACGGGAAGAGGTCCCTCTGGCTTGGTTCACCTCGGACATTTGATGCCATGGTTATTCACAAAATATTTACAGGAAAAATTTGATGTTAAGCTAATATTCCAATTGACAGACGATGAAAAGTTCCTGTTTAACAGTAATTTGAATATGGAAACTATTCAAAAATACACATATGAAAATATATTAGATATTATTTCTATAGGATTTGATCCAAAAAAAACCAAAATAATTGTTGATACTAAACATATAAAGTATTTGTATCCTTTATCTATTGAAATTGCAAAGAAAATCACTTACTCCACAGCAAAAGCCGTTTTTGGATTTTCTAATTCTTCAAACATTGGCATGATTGGCTTTCCTCCAGTCCAGGGTGCACCATGCTTTCTGCCATCAATAATTGAGAATAAACCGACCCCTGTGCTTATACCGGCCGCAATTGATCAAGATCCATACTGGAGAGTAACCAGAGACATAGCAGAAAAATTGGGCTATCCCAAACCAGCTCAGATTCATAGTAAATTTATTCCAGGACTTGCAAGCCTGGGCAAAATGTCGTCCTCAAAGCCCGAAACTGCATTATTTACAGTGGACGAACCCGAGGTCCTCGAAACTAAAATCAAGAATACCTTTACTGGGGGTCAACCAACAGTAGCTCTCCAACGTAAATTAGGGGGGAATGCTAACATTTGTCCCGTGTATGGGTATCTGAACTATCTCTTTGATACTGAAAAGGAATCTCAAGAAAGATATAATGATTGTACTAGCGGTAATTTACTATGTGGAGAATGTAAAGGCGACATGATAAAAAAGGTAAACCCCTTTATTAAAAATATACAAACAAAGAGGAACAAGGCACAAAATTTGATTAAGGATTTTATGATTGACGGAAAGGAGTTTTTTGAAGGTGTTAATAATGGTTTTGAGTAATCTCCCTAATTGAAATAAGTTGAAATATAAATTTATTTGTCAGGATAGTTATGAGGCTGAGAAGTTAACAAGCATTTTTGCACCACAAAAAGATAATTCACTATTTGTCAGCAATATCGTAAAAACAGTCGGTACTGAGGTTGTCGTAAAGCTTAAAGATGGTTCCCATCATAGCATCCTTTTCAAAGATGAAACAAATTCATACAAATTAGAATTATTTTTTAAGGAACTTTTATTACAAAATGCGTATGTCACCGATACAAAATATGTAGGAGATATGGCTTTGATAAGTTTAAGTGAACCGCTATCTCAATAGCCAAATAATCCTCAAATTACTTTAAACATAATCCCTGTTAAATTCATCAAGAATCAGTTGGTAAACTTTCTCAAAATATAAAGTAGTCGAGTAAGGCATCAACGGCATAAAATCTCTTAGAGTTTCAAGAACCAAAGGAACTGCAAGCTTTGATATTTTAATATCAAATTTCATCCAAAGAATTCGATTCTGAGTAAATACTATTTTTTCACCCAACTCTTTATTACAGAGTTCCTTAGCCTTGTCCTCCACACGTTTGTACCAATATGCAAGTACCTCTGGGTCTAACCCTCCACTAAGATCTGTAATATTATTACAATAGTCTAGTATTAAATCGTCAATTCCATTTTTCATTTTATGAAGCTGATTTCTGACTAAAAAATTTATTATGAGGTATTAAATTTATTTGATAAAATAAGATTATTTTTTATTCTTTAATGTATTGCCCATTTTATCAATCTCATTTGCTCTGATCCGGCTGGAAGAAATCGGTAAGCCATCTTGAGCCAATTTCAATTCAACTGTAATTATATCAATTGTTGGGAGACCCATTCGTGTCCTGATTTCATTAACTTCTTTTCCTTTAGTACTTGTTTCAGTACTAGCTACCATACAATCAACTTTTTCTGAAAACATTAGCGGCCCAAATACATCATCAAGCTTTGTAATCTCGTAGTAGTTGGACTCAATTTCAATATCAATTATTTTGACTAGATTATGCTTGCGTACTTCAAACGGATTGGATATTTTTTTCTTTAATTTTTCTTTTGCTAATTTATCAGATGTTATACCTATTATAACGAATTTTCCTATCGCAAATGACTTTTTTAAAAGCTCAATATGTCCGGTATGCAAAATATCAAAAGTACCGCCCATGGCTACGCAGTTATATTTTTTCAATAGAAATGTCATCTAAAAAAATAATATAAAATTATTGATTTCATACTTAAACTGAGATTTGGCAAATTTATAAATATCTAATTGAGGATAGATAACCATTGTCATCTACAGTTGCAGAATATATCTGTGAAGATTGTGGTTCTTTACTAGTTCACTTGAATCCAACTACACTGCAAAGTATAATAGAGGTTCACTCACAGTTATGCCCAGTAAAAAGACAAAAAATTCTAGCAAATGCAGAAGCCGAGAAACTAAAGAAAGCATCCGTAACAAGGAATCCAAATATCCCAGTTCAAGCTACCCAGGTAGTCAGCGGAGCCCCACCAGGTGCTGCTTCCATTCCTCAACAAGCTGTCGCACCTGGTATTAGTGAGAGCGGTGCAAATTCATCTCTATCACTGACAGGAACTGGAACAGACCATCAGGCAGCAGATGGTCCCATAGATACTGGCTTTAAATCAAAAAGACAATCTGTAGGAAAGTATCAAGGAATCCAGGTATGGGGACCATATGATGCACCAGGACAACTTGGGATTTGGGGT
>DATEIH010000362.1:0-3091 GCA_035279165.1 Candidatus Nitrosocosmicus sp.
TTTAGACGAAGTAGGATTATCAGTATATATTATTAGTTTAATCAAATTGGTATTATTGGGTTGTAACTGTTCTCCTATGTACATATCGAGTTCCTTGTGATAATAGTTTTCTAGCAATGAATATAAACACAGGCTCAGACATAACACTCTTGATTCAAAGTTTCAAATAACTACTTTGGGACCAAACCGACGATTGGAACCCAGCACCTTATTTGTGTAGAACAGTCTGAACCATGGAAATAAGAACAATAAGTCTTTTTTTAAAAAATAGCCGGTTCAGTTTTAAGACAGAGGCTTTAGGGTAATATAGTTATGAGATACGTCTTTACTTATTTTAGTCCGTATAAATTATTCATTTTCTTTTCTTCTCTTTGCTTTATCAAACATTTGTCTAGCAAATGCACCTACAAATGCACCTGCAAAAATACCAATGAACTGTCCATATGTCCCCCAAAAGTCTTTAAATTGATCATCGATACCCTTGGGTGGGATTACTGTTACTGTCAAGTTTACGGGTTTTGTTAAATAACCTACGGTTGGATACTTTTTAGATAATTCAAACTTTGGATCTACTGTTCCACCTTGAGGAGCAGTAGATGTTGGTTTTGTTGTTGTGGCCATTGATGGCTCCCTTATTGTGACAACCAAAGGAATCGTGTAGATACCAACAGGAGTTTCTTGAGGAACATCTATCTTAATCAAAGGGGGCTGATTCCTTTGGATATTTACAAGAAGTTCACTTGAGTTAAAACCAGATCGAATATTGTAATCGTTAATTTTACTGTTGAAGCTGCTAGTATCACCTAAGGTTATATTAATAACATCATTAGAAAATCCAGAAGTAGATTTTATCCGAGCCGGAATTAACTGGTCTTCACCTTGCCTAATAGATATATCACTAGGCGAAGTAGATATGTCTAGGCTAGGAGGAGGTACGGTCACCCAGTTAGTAAATTGTCTAACTTCATTGGATCCGATTGACTCTGCTGTGTAAAATAATAAATTGTACTCACTAGGTGAATTTATTGAACTTAGATCCAAGTTTAACCGAACGTAGCCAGGGCCTACAGATGATTCGGTATGGGATTGAGTAAAGTTGGTTTTAGATCCTATCAACATATAACCGCCAGTTGAGGATAATTGGTAAAGATATCCACTTAATTTTCCATCCACTGATTCTATATAAAAATCATAATCTGCACCATTATATCCTGTTTTAGTGTTAGCATCTGCATCAATAAGCATTCCATAGCTTAATTTTCTAGGGGATTGATCATTAGTAGAATTAGAAGCAGAAGAATAATTACCAAAACCTGAGTACAACCAAATGGTAGTGTTTAAAATCTGTCCGTCACTAATATAATTGACTGCTAATATGTCTGTATAGCTTGATTTCAAAGATGCATCACTGTTGCCATATGTTTGAACCCAATCACGATTTTCATTTATTAGTTCTTGAAGCTCAAAAGTAGGTGACAAAGCCATAGCTACATCATACAAAAAATCCTTGCTCAAAAATGATAATAATAAGAGAAAAGAAATAACTACAATTGAGCAAAGAAGAGCATAATTATTAAACTGTATTTGCACCTAATATTTTAAATGGTATTATAGGGGATTAAAATCTTTTTCTTATAATGATTTTTTGAATAAAGATAGATTTGTATCCTTATTTACCCAAATAGCCGTTTATGATATAGATTGTTTAGAGTTTTATTTCTTTTAATTCAGAATGAATTACTATTATTTCGTATATACCTGCATAATAGCAATGAGATGACTAGAAATAGACTAAAAGGCTGTTATAATATATTTTTTAAAGATTATTTATAGGATTATAAGTCAATACCAAGGATAAGTACCTTTAGTGTTTATATTTCTGTCTAATATAAACACTAAAGGGAATTATGATCAACCACAAATATCGCGAGACATCTAAGTTGATAAAAGATACCATAATAGATAATAGAAATACTAGAGGTAAAACTAAAAGTTGGACAAATAAACCTTTCTTGAACAGGGGATGAAGATTTTCACTTACAGCATTAATCCTTATTGCATACCACCAAATTACAACAAGTAATGCACTTGTTGCAACTACCACTCCGTAATAAATCAAAAATGAGATCCTATATGAATCAAAGGTTATGATCAAAGATGTTGATATTGATAATAGTGTTATCAAGAGCAGGAAAAACAAGTTCAGATAAACCATAGAGAGATATGAATCCTTAATGTGATTGAATACCTGATGATATGAAATCCAGAACATGGCAATAATAAAAAAACTTAGAATGTAGCCTTCTACTTGGGAAGACATATCAAATAGCTCTTCAATGAGTTGTGGTTCAGTAAGGTTTGAGCTGAGGTCAGGAATATCGATTGTCAAGGCCATCAAAGTTATGGCAAACGCGAATACTGCATCACTAAATGAGATAACGTGTTCTAATCTTATTCTTGGTGTAAATGATTTTGTTGACAATTTGAATAACTCAAATTAAGAAGATCCCATTTTAAACTTTGTTCTATGCATTTCTGCATTTCACATCGAATCGATGTATACGCTTTTCTGGAATCTAATAGCCAATCTCTTGCACCATTCGCAGAGTTTAAAATCTATATGAATTGATCTTGTTAGTTCGAAAAGGATATATAAATAAAAGCTTTGTAACAAAGTTTCTTTTGTAAATTCTGAGAAGATGAATATGGTGTTGATTGGATTATGGTTGAAAATTGGAGGTTAAACATAGCAAATGATATGAATACGATTATTTGAAATTTAAGTATCAAATTGGAGATTATTGGCAATCTATAAATAACCGTTGAATCTTCTGATATATACCTACCAATTCATGGAAGAGGATCACTCTTCTAATTGAACGAATACCTACCAGTGTGAAGTAATAAAGGCTACATTCACATGATAAGTATTATGATAAAAGAGTCAATAGTGACCTTATTTTTCATAATACAAAAACGTGGAGGGTTACGAGACACCTATTGATGCCTTTATTGCTTCGCAGATCTAATCGTTATTTTTAACCAGAAATTTATGGTCTTTGTTACTTGAATTTTAAATGTGATAGTAGTT
>DATEIH010000363.1:0-2625 GCA_035279165.1 Candidatus Nitrosocosmicus sp.
ATATTAATTTGGTTTTATTAATAAGGAAGGTATAAAATAGCCCACATGAATAGAGTCAGATATTGAATAGAGTTAAAAGACTTTCAACCGAGCTATTACACCGATATCCCGATAAATTTAATGTTGATTTTCAACAAAATAAAAAAACCATAGATGAGATTGCAAAGGTCAGATCAAAAGAACTACGAAATCAGATAGCCGGTTATATTGCCTCATATATTAACAAACAAACAAAAGAACAAAACAAGAAAATTGAACAAGACGTCGATGAGACATAGAACTAATTTCTCGACGAGAATTTGATAACTTTAAAGCTACTTGGTTCCGTAAAGAAATATTGTGGCAAAGAAAATATCATTATCAACGAAAAGGAGATTATGATTTCAAATATCTTTTCTATACTTTGTAAAAACATGCCTGATTCTAGACATATCGATGCAGAAAACCTCCTAGTTTTAATTAATGGTGTAGATTTATCAATTTCCGGCAATGGTCAAAAAATTAGATCTGGGGACATTGTAACTATAGCAAACCTAGTTCACGGAGGTTAGGAACATCAAAAAACTATACATGTTGTTGAATGAAAGAAAGAATTATCACGATTAGTGGCGTTCCACTCTATAAAATTGACTCGGTTTATGTAGCAATCATCAGTACCGATACATTAAATGTTACCGACATAGGAAATACTATTGAATTATTTAGAAAGATGTTTCCAGATGTCATGATTCAAGGAATTAATCCAAAACATGTATTTGGATTAGGCCATATATTTGAGGTAATTCAAATAGTTTTAGAATCAAATGGTAGAAATATCAAGATAGCAAGGAGGATAGAAATGGAACTCTTATTGAGACTAATTTGTAGTAATCAGGTTGATAAGGCACTTGACATAGGAGGTATAAAAAATATCGGCATCGGATGTTTCATATTACTTTCTGAAAATAGGCCATTGATCATAAACGCGATTAAATACATGAGAAAAATGTTTGTGAAACAAAATCTGTCTTTATTAAATGCGACAAGAGAAAAAATGACTGACATATGTAGTAGAATGGATTTAACACGTAGTAATTACAATAAAGGGGAATTTTTGAAGATTCTAACTGAAAAGGCAGCACTTGTTTCATTATAGGTTCTGAAAACCAGATTTGTGTAAATGATTTCAAAAGGATACGAATTGGAAATTTGCCGGAATGATACCTGGGATTCAGGATATTTTTTCTTTTACAGAGCTGAATATTTGGTTCGGTCTGAGAATAGATATACCAGCAACCATTTTTACAATTTGAATAAGGATAATCCAATTTGGACTATCCAAATTTACTTTCATTTTCATCTTGCTGGTAACAGTAGAAATAATTTCACTAGAATGTAGTCTAGAATGTCTTTTTTCAATCAATACCCTATATGTCTCCTGCGCATCTATTTTTCTACTAAGCTGATTGACGATATCATGAATCTCGGTGAGATCTGCCTTACAATTCATTTCAAGTGGTATGACTCTCAAAACATACCGAAATTTCCAAGGATCTTTTCTGACCATTTCCTTGCAATCTTCCACAAATTGAAAGGGATTAAGAATCGTGTCGACTAATATTATACCTGAAACAGACGATACTTCAATCGAAGGATCGTTATCACCTAAAACATCTAAAAGTTCCAATATTTCATCAAATGCATCATCTTCTCTATATCTAGACGTTGTTACTAGCAAATTGAAATTCATGATATGCTCACCAGCTGACGTGCCTTAACTATTATTGTATCTATTTGTTCGTTAATTGTTGTTTAGAATTCAACCTTTACCTCTTTGACGTAGGAAAATTTTGTCTTATCTTTAATAAAATCCAATGTTTTTAATATGATATATCATATCAAATTATAAGATTATGAGTCAAATCAATATAGTTGAAAACAAGCCAGCTTTATTGATTGACATAAGACTCGACAATAAATCAAGCAAGATATTGGTAATAAGTGATTTGCATGTGGGAAGTACTTACTGGTCACAAAATAATGACATAGCCCTTGATTGGTATCATATAACATCAGAAATTGAGTCAGAACTAAGCGATATGGCGATTTCAAACAAAGTAGATTCTATAGTTCTATTAGGCGATATTAAGAACAATATCTTTAAAGTAGTAAAGGATGATTGGAATTTAATACCTAAACTGTTGCATTCTTTGTCTGCAATCTGTCAAGTGTATTTGATTCCCGGAAATCATGACTCGAAGATAGGATTGGTCACGCCTGAGAACATCCATCTTATGGGAGTCAAAGGGATGGTTCTAGGTGACATTCTCCTCACACATGGACATACGTTTCCTTCTGAGCTCAGATCCAATATTAATAAAATCATTATGGGTCACATACATCCAACATTTTTCAGAGAAAACAGTGTTTTGAATGGACAGAAAATTTGGGTTTTTCTAAAGGTAAAAAAGGACGCTATTTTTCCAAGTTCAAAAGGATCATTAGAAATTGTAATGTTACCATCATATAACAAATATGCATATGGTAACTACAGGATGAAAATCAAAAGAACAAATTCACCGATTCTAAAAAAGATATTAAGAAAGGACATTATTGAAAAGTGTTTGATAGTATCAATAGATGGTA
>DATEIH010000364.1:0-4416 GCA_035279165.1 Candidatus Nitrosocosmicus sp.
AGAAGTTTTATTTTCTTATCTTTCCTCTGATGATTTTATTAAATTCAACAGCACCTGGTATTACAGCTAACGCTTTCTTTAATGATTTGTTGAATGCAGTTTCATTGTGTTTTCTTAATATTCGTATATTATTTTTCAAATCTTTAATAGTTTCTTTGGTTTTTGTAACATAGCAAATCAACGAAACTCTATCTTTGATTGTATAACACTCTCCCAGCTCTTGAAGGTCCCTAATCGACCATACTGATCTATGGGTTTCAAAGATATTTCCAAATGCATCCTCCTGAGGGCTAGGATTTAGAGGGGTGCTTATCAATAGTCCTTTATTTTTATTCAATAAACCATTGAGTAATTCTAAGCCCTCGTCTTTCTTAAAATGTTCTATTACATCAATTAACAAAACTAAATCGTATTCAAAAACCAGATTGTGATGTAGTATTCCTATATCTTTATTGTATAAATTATTATAAATGTACTCATGTAATGGAGTAATATAATCATTAAAAACTTCGACACCATCGATTCTTTTATTGAACTCGTATTTTTGTTCGCCATTCCATAAATCTAGATATTCTCTGCATAATACTCCGTATTTTCCATACCCGCTTCCAACATCCAGAACAGAATTGGGTTTTAAAGCGATTATTATTTCCATTATTTTTGAAATATGATAATATTGACTAGAGGGCATGCTTATTCTATCCACAATTTCTGCTTAAGTATTTTTTGCATTACATAATCTCAGAGTCGTCACATGTGGAATTCTAAGTGTGGGAAATTATAGGTATTTGTTCTTAAGTTTATTATCAATTGATTAATCTAAATCACGTTCTGTATTACTTTTTTAACTGCTTTAAGTTATGTATTATAACTATTACCTTTGCCCAAAATAATAAGTTAATTTTAATGTCATGTTTGATAATTTACCAGATTAACATGTTATTGGTAAGTTGGATTAGCATTACGTGCCGAATATTTTATCTTTTTTTATATGTTCACATATTTTCCTGACTTGTATATTTCATCCATGGTCAATTTATACAATAAGCCCGATCCCTCGGGATATACTTTTGACTAAAATTTTAAATATAAGAAGTCTTTACAACTACTAAAAATGTGAATATATTTATCTATTCCACACAACATTGAATTATATCACAGTACTACATTTCTTAAGCAGGAAAGGTTGCCCAAAACTTTGGTTTACCATAATTTTAAAATACTTTATTGGTACATTTTGAAAAAATACTTGTT
The DNA here is from genome assembly GCA_035279165.1 of Candidatus Nitrosocosmicus sp. Taxonomy (GTDB): domain Archaea; phylum Thermoproteota; class Nitrososphaeria; order Nitrososphaerales; family Nitrososphaeraceae; genus Nitrosocosmicus. Next base: position 1,255 of record DATEIH010000364.1, read on the forward strand.
CAGGATGATTTTTTTTATGATTATCTAAATTAAATATCTCGGTTAATCGCAAAACTAAATTAGAGAACCATGATCAATACTCGTAATAGATGAAACCAAAGATATCCAAAGTATTCTTCAGGCGACGATGGCTAGATTTTAGGAATGGGCATAGTATTTATCTCGCATTTTTGTTAACTTTCATTAACTTTATTTTAATAGCATACAATTTTTTAATAAAGCAATTACCATTCGGAATTGGTGATTATATGACCCTTCCTATGTTTATTTTATTGTTTGCTTTGATCTATATTCCTACCGCCATTACACTCGGTGTTTGGCATAGAAAGCATCAATATTCTGTAGAAAATGAAGCATTGCTAAGACAGAACTGGATGTGGGCTTGGATTAGTCAATACCAAATTAGATTGATTAAGGGCAAGACGAATCCAAAGGAAGATGAATATATTATCAAATATTTAAATGATATCTTGATAAGGACAAATAAGAGTGAGTTGTTAGGTGATGATGATAATTCCAAGATACCAAAAGAAGAAAAATCTGAAGACAAAAAGTAGTTTATAGTTAGGGCTTAAAGAGCATTTACCAATCTCCTCATTTTTTCAAAATCAATTTCAAATCCAAACCTCTTTTCATCCTTCTTCATATTCTTGTACATACTATATAACAAATTAAAATGCTTCACAGTACTTAATTTCCCGTCCATTTTGAGTCGTACAATTCGGTAAACATCATAGTAATAGTTGAATTTCTTTAGAATTTTTTCTCTGTATTTTTTATGGTCAAACTTGACCTTTTTGTTTTGGCTTTCCTCCATTACTTGCATAAATATTTCACAGCTTAGCAACGATGGAATGATCCCTTCACCGAGCATTGGAAAGACCGTACCTATGGACTCTCCTACGCCAATGATTTTTCCGTCGTAAAAAGGTTCCATCAGTTTCGGCGGTGAAAGCCGAATGGGCCTGCCTATTTTCTTGATTATCCGTGCTTCGGGGTGGGTTTCCAAGAATTCTTTTACCCCATGATATTTCCTGTCGATATCTCCTGCCCCCATAAAACCTGCCCCGTTACTTAAAGGAAAGTACCAATAGTACCCTCTCGCCCCCTTATAGCCGATAACATGAAATTCGTCAATATCTTTAATGTTTTCAAGCATATACTCATACGCTGGGATCACAAAATCTTCTCGCGGTTTAGGTAAAAATTTTCTGTGGAAACCTGTACAATCTAAAACATAATCATATTCATCTATAGGAAACGTCTTTTTATCACAGTTAATACCATACTTGACTGTGATACCCGCAAGCAAATCGCTCTCCCATTGTTTTTTATTGTAGGTAACTAATCCATCTAAATCTAGAAACTCTTCCTTTTGATTGGGCAATCCCATTCTTAGCCTTCTACCTACATGAAAAACATAATTGTCAAAATTGAGACCTGCCTTATTAGAAAAGTACTCTAACATATGCCTTGATGCACCCCATGCACATACTGGCCAGTGCATTTCTTTATTATTTGATTCAAAGATAGTTATATCGTGGCCAATTTTGTTTAACATCCCGCCTAGATAACTTCCGGCTACGCCGGCTCCAATCACAGCTATCTTCAATTGATATAGTTAGGCTTGTAACAATATTAATATTTGTATACCTTTAAATGACATATGTAATCGTTGATCGATTATATATAACGATTTATTACAAAAAAAGTTCTAATCAATCTGATTATTATTTATTTATATCCGATAGAAAGTAATCTTGAGTTACGTAAAAACAACAGTTTCCCATATATATTATACAATTGATTGTTTGTTTGAATGAATAACAAAATATATCTCATGGCGGCATTAATTGCACTTGCATCTGTTGGTGCTTTGTTAATACAACCAACTGTAGCATCAGCACAAAGCAGCATGATAGACAATATTTTGAACAGTGCTACCCCCTCCTCTGATACTAATGATAATAATCAATCATCACCAACAAGTGACGACAGCAGCAGCAGCAGCACCGCAGTTCCATTAAGCAGCAGCTTATCTTGTGGTCAAGTTATCAAACAAAGTGTAAAACTGACAGCAAATCTTGACTGTAAGACTGATGGTATAATTGTAGGCGCTGATGGCATTACAATTGATTTGAATGGATTTACATTAAGTGGTCCAGGAGAGAAGAGTTCTAAGGTCGGAGTCATGTTTGCAGACAACGATGGTGTAATTGTTCAAGGTCCAGGAACAATCTCTAAGTTCCAGGCAGGTGCATTGTTCTCAGGTGGAGAAGACAACAAAATCTCAAGAGTCACATTCACAGAAAATGAAATCGCAGTATTTGAAACCGGAGCAAAGAACACAGCAATCGAAGACAATCTAATGTTCGGAAACAGCATTGGTGTAGCAGCTCACTCCTCATCAGGCTCAAAATTGAATACAAACCTATTCAAAGCAAATGACTTGGCAGGTGTGACATTAGTTAACTCCGCAAACAATGAGTTATCTATGAATACAATCCAAGGGTCTGTTAACGGTATCTTCCTAGATGGTCAAAGCACAAAGAACAACGTAAATTCAAATAATGTGTTGCAAAACCGTGGCGTAGATTTGAACAACGGTAACGGTCTACCAACAAACATCAATGACAACGTGTTCGCAGACAATAACTGTAATACATCTGTCCCAGACGGTTTATGTTTGGGTAGATAAACCTCCCTTTTTCTTTTAAATAGGGCAATATCTAAAATTTCTTTTTCAATTTAAAAATCAATCAATCATTTAGCAATATATTTATTTTATCGCAGAATAACAGACTTGTTATGAATATTAACCCTCCCGTCGACAGGCTGATACTTGTTTCCCTGTTTCTTATCATCATCCCAATCTTTATTCTGTTATTTTCGAGCCCCCATTGGACTTCAGAAATTTACCTATATGGTCAAGACACAAATTCTTCTAATAATGATGAATTTTTAGCCAGTATTAATCAAACTTATCTGTCTTTAATTCCCCTAATGATAGAGGAAGTCCAAAACACCAATGCCAGCGATATTCCTATCAAACAAATAATGGAGGCAACTCCTTCCAACGCAACAGCTCTACAAGATATCGTCAAAAATAATTCTAATAAAACAGCTCAAAGCAAAGATAGTGCTACTTTAAACAATGCTACT
>DATEIH010000365.1:0-3253 GCA_035279165.1 Candidatus Nitrosocosmicus sp.
ATGAAAATCTAATAAAAAAGGGGTCTTGATATATTCTCTGAAATAACAGATAAATACATCTCATTTCATTAGAAGTCTTTCTTTTGTCCTTCCACTTTGTTAATTTGACCCGAGCCTCAAAGTCTTAGTTATTTAGAGAAGTATATTTTCTCAGTTCCTATGATAACTTCATCTACTGGAAGAAGGTTTATTGACTGTACTATTTCTTTTGCTATTCTAAAGGCCAAAGCAGAAATTGTTAATGAAGGATTTACACCTAGAGATGTTGGAATAATTGCGCCGTCCACCACATAAAAGTCATCATAAGTATCAGTCAACGAGACTCCATCACCTTTGTAAACTTTACCAAAATTATTAACTACACCACTATTTCGGTCCTTGCCAATAGAACATCCACCCAGATTATGAACCACTGCTGTTATATTCTTACTTATATTATTTGGATCCCATAGAGGAGTTGAAAAGCTGGATGATCCTTTTTCGCCAATTTCTTTTGCAATGCGCTGCATAGAAGTTCTAATCTTTCCAATTATGGGTGCTAATTTGTTAAGATCAAAGTCGATATTTACTACATTCCAGTCATTCATATTTCTGTTATTATTGTTTTTCCAGCCATCCATTAACTTTATTTCACCATCTGAAGTATCAGTTCCCATTCCAGAAAGTATTAGAGTCTTATCCAAATCCTTTTCTGAAATTACGATAGAGCTATCTGTGTCTAAAGATATTCCTGAAAGATTACTTGTGATAATATTTATCAGATTATTTATTGATTCAGAACCTACTGACACAAGTAACTCTCTAAATATACCGGCGCGGGGCAATAGGCTTGATAAACCTGCAAATATTTTTGGAATACCTGTATCCTCTATAGTGTATACAAAGTTTGGAGATTCTTTAAATCTGATAGCTGATGTCACCATAGGTCCTCTTGTAGCATGAATGTTATCCTTGGTGGGTGTAACGACTCCTAACAAATCTCCATTTGTTGAATAGCCTTTACCCACCCTAGTGCTGAGTTTAAGCTTTTGTCCGGTATTACGTGTTGTAGATAATGATTTTAATAAAATTTCCGTGCTTCCGATTGCTCCAGCAGCAAGGATTAATGTGTTACATTCTATACTTTTTTCTCTACCTTCTGTAATGAATTTGTATACAGTTGCTTCAAGCTTGAATGATTGGGATCCTACATTCCAGTTAAAGGAAATATCCTTCTTATCCTTTGCACCATAATCTCTATAGTATATTTTATATTTGTTGGTCGGTCCTGACAATGGCTCTATATCATATACGTCAGCCAGTGCTCTTACCTCAAAGTGATCTTTTTTTACAGTGTCTTTTAAATAATCAAATAATTTTTTGTTATTTGTATGACGTGCCCCTGGAATACATCCTATTGCACATCTACCTTGTCGTTGACATGAATTCTGTTCTTCAAAATACTTTCTTAAGAAAAGTGCTGTTTTTTCTTGCATTTGAACATTTCCAGTTATAGCATTCATTACATTCTGGTATGGTGGAAGTATTGGTGGAGGTGGAGGTGTCTGATCGTAAAGAGGATTCTTTTTACTAAATAACGAAAAGTCATCCTTTCTAAACGGTATGTCAGTTATTGATAAGTCGGCTGCAAAAATATCCTCTTCCAACTTTGAGGCGGTAGTTGAATCGAATGTTGCCTTGTTAGTTATGGTTCCAGCTGGTAATTCATTTTTCATTTTCCTTGCGGCATCATGAAATGCTTTGGACCTTGGTAACTTGACATCACCCATAGATGAATTAGTTACAATTTTGTTTACTCCCAAAAATCCGCGAGCCATGTTAAAGAATGGAGTAAGATTAGCATAATTAATCCCAATATTCAAGTTAGTATCCCAGTTATCAATTACACTGTCCAAAGGTTCCTCAGTAACATTGGTATAAATTAATGATCCTCCCCCAACTCCACTAGCTGTTAGTGTGTGAACTTTAGCTGAAATTCGATAATTTAGTAAACCCCGTCTGTTATTGCTATTATGTAGATTGTCTAACATCTGGGATAAACCATTTATGTTGTCTGGATATGGCCATGTATTATAAGGCAGATTGTTAGATTCTAAGAACTCCCGGATACCTTTTTTTACAGTTGGTTTTTCACTCAGTTCATGAGAGCTTGGACTTATTGGTAATTCATGACTTACCCACCATTGCCCTCTTTCCAAAATTACTATTTTCTTTTTAGGTGCTGCAGGATTATTTTCTGCATCCTTTACAAATTTGTTTACTAAGGACAAGGAGGTAATAGTTCCTCCGAATCCAGATCCTATTACCACCGCTTCAGAGTTATTTGCTTCTGATGGATTTGTAAATGGTATGTATGGTGGAGTAACAATGCTTGTTGTATGAATCAAGTTACCATCTAGATCAAAGATTTGGAAATATAGTTGTGGATCGCTAGGATCCCATACTTCACTAAAATCAGATGATTTGAACTTGACTCGGAAGGAACCGTCATCTACTGTAACTGCCTTTGCTAGTTCGTCGTCATCTAGGGCTCCAGGAAAAGGATCCTGATCAAATACTTTTATTGTATAATTTGATAATGGCTTTGGTGGCGATGAACCAGGATCTACTAGTTTTCCCCTAATTTCAAAAGACATAGTTTATGATACTGACACTAAAATATAAGTATTGTGAATAACATGCAATATCCATCAAAATCCTAAATAAAATTTAAATTTATTGAACTCTATTTTAATACGGGGATTCCATTATAACTCTTCAATTATATTTTAAAATGAATCTCATCTAGGTATAATGTTAGATTTCAGGATAATGAAGTCATCTCATAAAATATTGAATTTTAAGTTTCAAGAACATACGGTATGGATTCGAGTCCCACCCGCCCAGACTGTTACTGTATTAAAGGGATTTGGACCGACAACGCTATAGTGTTTTTATTAACGACTTGACATACCTTAAACATATTTTATTGACTTCCATTACGATATTATTATATAGTTCTCTCGAATAGATTTAGATTTGGAATAATTAGTCAATCATGGTAATTTTTAAATAAATTACATAATCAAGTTTTATCTACATTTAAAATTTCAAAATAATCTAAAATCTTTAAAATATAATTATATAAGTTTATTGTGATTAGAACAATAAGAAAAGAATCAGCTAAACGACTTCAGTACAAGATATCACTAAACCATGATAGGAAAATAAATCTTAAAAAATGTATTTCTGTGATTTCATCATAGCGAAACTT
>DATEIH010000366.1:0-4871 GCA_035279165.1 Candidatus Nitrosocosmicus sp.
GTGAAAACTACTTTTACAGCAACTGATAGTAAGTTACAGAATCGCAAGGCAATGCAAATTGTAGTTTCCAATTATGAGAATATTTATATTATCACCTACAAAGCTTCTTTGGATAAATATAACAACTTTGAAAATACTGCAAACGATATGATAAAGTCTTTTAAATTCTTACCTAAATAGTATTATAATAATTGTTTAGTGCACTGATAACCTCAGTGCACTAAACATGTTCCCCTTCGGTTTGGTCGATGTAATTATTAATTAAAGTGAATCATATTTAAAGCTATCAATTTTTACTCTAATTAATCACCTAGATAAGTTCTACTGACTTTGGTACTTTTGCCTCTACGGAACAAAAAGTACCGAACACATGAAAATTCAATTCCATCCAATAATTTTTAATGGATGAATCCCCATAATCAACAAGGAAATAGCCTCATAATATTGCAAGTAATAGGGAGATCAGATAGGATATATTACATATCAATCCTTTATTAAGAATGTATCAGATAGATAAAATATTCTAAAAGTCTCATGACATTTTTTTATATTGTTGCAGATAATTTGAACTCACAATCTGACTGTTTGGTGATTAGCAACTGTTTTACAGGTTATATCAATTTATATATAAATGGCTAAATTTTACTCAAAAAAATTGATCTGTTGTCAACAAGAATAATAAATAACTAAAAAGGAATACTTTTTTATAAAATATATCGGGTAGAAGTATAGTATTGAAAATCAAAAAAGTTGAACTAATATTGATTGTGTTAATTGCCGTAGTTTTGGTAGTTGTTATTTACAATGTTTTGATTTCAGTACCGTTTAAAGATTATTCTCTAGACGTAGATGCATTAAAGGATCCCGAATCTCTGCTGGTTAATTCTCGAGTAGTTCTAAAAAATACTGGAAAACTTGCTCTAAATGACATTTACGTAGTATACGATAACAATAAAAATTTGACTGAAAATTTGTTAAGGATAGAGCCTGGTCAGACCATAATTTTATCTCCTCCGCAGGGCGCTCCTCTGAACACTGTTTCGGTATTTACGGGAGAAGGGATAAGCGTCGACAAAGCGTTTAGATCCCCGGTTAAGATGCCAGGAATGATAGGATCGTAAAAATTTGTTCACGAGTCAGTCCAGTATGAAATTCTTGGAAGCAGGATCAGTTTAAGTCATAAACTGATTTAATTTTAACCAAATCATCATCGTCATCAGAGTTGGACTCTAAGTTCTTCACAAGCAATGAACCATCATCATAGATTTTTTTTATTTCTCCATCAAATGCATTTCCATCTTTCGAGAATCTATATTTTAAATGTTTTTGTGATTCCATTATTTTATTTCTGTAATAAGTTGCTAATTCCTTCACAAATTTAATAGACGCCAAATCTTGAAATGTATCATCAAAACTTTTTAGAAAGTACAGAATAAAATCATAGTTTGAAATTTCAATATTTTGATTTTCATATTTAATGGTTGTAATATCATAATCATTCTTGTCATTAATCATAAGTTTGGTAAGATCCAAATCATTGTTGGAATTAACACCTAATCCAATGATTACTTGATTTATACTATTACTTTGGACTTCAGCATCTAACAACAATCCTGCAACCTTTTTACCATTGATCAAAATGTCATTAGGCCATTTAACCATCGGTATTAATTTAGTTGTATGTTCCAAAGTCTGACAAAGAAGTCTGGTAACCAACATTAGTATATGAAATAATTCTGGGGTTTTCAAATCAGTCTTCAGCGCCAGAGACATCCAAATTCCACCTTTAGGAGAAGCCCAATTCGGACCTTTTCTCCCTTTACCACCCGACTGAAAATCACTAATGATTACTGAGGAATAGAAATTATCAACGCGATCGCTTAACAATTTAGATGCAAAATCTTGAGTTGATTCGACGCTGTCAAAATAAAAGAATTGCTTAAAAATTGTAGATTTCTCCAAAGAATTTATCAGATCAGATATAAATCTGAATTTATCCCTGTCAGAGCATAAAACCTTTATCAATTTATTCTGGTCTGTCCTATCTCGGGTATAAAAACGCAAAGGTAATACCTATAATTAATGAAATTCCATAGAACCGGGAAAAGAGTACAGTATTAGCCATTATCCTAATGTAATAGTCATCATTAAGACGATTAAAAGTGTAGAGAAAATTCTTGAATCTGTAAAGCATTAGTCCTATGTAAGGTATAAGAAAAATGCAAGGGATAATTGAAAAAGAATTATTTATCAAAGTTGAAAAAAACCAGATGGTCAAAAGGTATATTCCAACATTAATTCCAACGACAAACATGAGAATAAAACGATTGCTCCTTTCGTTTATCATTATGGCCAAAGTCTTCCGTCCCATTTGCCTGTCGGGAATAATGTCGGGTATTGAATTTACGAATAGAACCAGTGCAGATAACAAGCCAATAATGATTCCAAGTACAACTGATTCAAAAGTGATATTTGAGTTTTGAACATAAAAGGTCCCAACCACTATTAATGCACCCTTTGCCGCTACAAATAATTCCCCCAACCCCCAATTAACCAATTTACTGGAATAGAGAACTATTGACAAAGCAGCGAATAAGAGTATGATGGCAATGATAAATCCTTTAAAATAAACAAAAATACCGCCAATCATCAGTCCCAAAATCAAAAAGAATATCCCGGCCCAATAAACTTGGTGTGGTTTTAGCAAACCTTCCGGTAATACTCCCGTGCCACCACTAAATTTTGTTTTTGTAGTTCTTAGGTCTATACCCCTCTTAAAATCCCAATAGTCATTGAGCAAATCAACACTAGAATGAAGGCAAAAAATGCCTATATATGTTAGGATCGCATAAATTAAACTAAAATCTTGCGGTTGATACCATATCGTTAGTGCTAGGCCACAAGTAACAGCGATGGCAGAGGCAGCAAGAAATCTGAACCTTATTGCCCTCAACCAAATATTTAATTTTAGGATCATGATACTATGTGAATTAATAAGTTGATCAATTCATTTATCAGGGTGTCTTAACATAGTCGTTACTGCCTTAAACTCTAACTCATTTAAGGGTGGGTATTTAGATATTGAGGTGTTCTCTTTTGTATGAGCCATTTTCTTTTGTCCAATTAAAGGGCCAACAATTCCCGGTGTGGACCGAACTAATTGTAATAACTTTAGAGACATAGCCGGGAGCTTGTCTAAAGGAGAACTGTCTAGTTCCACATTAAGCAATTTGCCCTGGTATAGGGGTACGCTAGTAAAGACATGGATCCCATATTTTTGGGCAGCTTGCAGTAGAGTTACTTTGTTGGATGTTTCTGTAGGTTGATTTCTAAATGTGTAGGGATCGCTAAGATACAGATTAAATGGCAATTGAATAAATTTGAAACCGTTGTTACCTCCACCAACATCGTTTGCTATCTTTATGACCTCTTTTAAGGATAGATACCCCTTGCTATTTTCATTTGATGTAAAACAATTCCAAGTAGCCATGCCATAAAAATTAATTTTGCCTTTTTGTCTGAAATCTTCATACAGCTGAAAAACTCGAGACAACATTTCATGATACGTGGATCTATCTACCGTGTTATACCAACTTTCAAAAGAATTATGAATATAAATCAAATCAATAGTGTTAAGTCCCAGGTTACACAAAGATTTGTCTAAACACCTAGAAATATAGTTCGGATTCATGATATTATACGAGGGACTTATATCGGAACGAGCTACGATATTATTATCCAGAAACATTAGTTTTAAATATGCATCAATATCCAGCTTACGTAAATCCCCATCATTAGTTACGTACCCATTTTTAGTACAGATAAATACACTTTCTCTATCAATGACACCATCTTCAATCAATTTGCTTATAACTCTGCCAATACATTTCTCAGAAAGCATTGAACGATAATTGATAGATGTATCGATTACATTTATCCCTCCCTCCATTATGCTATAATATAAAGATTTTTCAAGGTCAGCATCGTCTTGTGACGAGAGGTTTCCAAGATAGGTACCCATTCCCACGGAGGAAAGTTTTAAATTTTCTATGGTTTTGAAATGGAATTTACTTACCCCCTTTAGTATAGCGTTATCCATGTACTTTGTTGTGCCCTTGGGTGATGCAAAACCCGAGTAAAATTTCCTCTGAAATGACACATCTTAGTTAAAATTAGATACGAATTTAAAATTATCTATGTTTTATAATTTAGTCATCAAAAATAGATGATTGAATAATTTATTGTTTTTCTAGTTCAATCGTGAAATCTGTTGGGTTAAGTTCTATACCACAAGTTGAGCATCTATTTCTCGTATTTCTTAAAATATCCTTAATGGGTTTTACGTTTATCATATGTTTTATTTTGCTTCCACACTGATAGCAAAAAATCTCAATAATCGGACAAGACATCAATTTCATTAAATTTTTAGATTATAAATTCAGATGTGGTTAACTAACGTTGACTTAATGATAAAATAAATGAAAAATACGAAACAGGATTCACAGCTTAGGAAATAATAAATACCTAGAGATTTTTTTTTTAACTGTGCAAGTAGACCCCGTATGTGGAATTGAGCTAAGTGAAGAATTAGCAACAATCCTTGATTACAAAGAAAAAAAAATATATTTTTGCTGTGAAGGGTGTAAAAGAATATTTCAAAAGAAGCCAAGAAAGTATTCAAAGTAATAAGACTTTATTGAACAACCTACTTGTGAATAATATATGAAGGCGGCGGTACTTGTCGATAATAAGGTAGAATTAAAAGAGTTTGATTTACCTAAAGTTGGTAATAATGAAGTTCTTGTTCGAATGAAGGCTTGCGGTATCTGTGGATCTGACCTTGAAAAGGTTTTTGGTAAATATGGGATGAA
>DATEIH010000367.1:0-2948 GCA_035279165.1 Candidatus Nitrosocosmicus sp.
TTCTTAGATTGGTAGATACTGCAGCCAACGTTGTATCAAAATACTTAGCAATCTCAGTAGGATACATGTCCCGTTCTCTTAACAGTAATAAAATCTGTCTTCTACTGTCCTCAGATAGTACTTTCCAAACCGAAGGTGGCATTACTATAATAAAATAGTTGTACAGTTATTTAAATATTTAAATAGCCGTGATTATAATTATCTTCCATGTCCATAAACGAGCACGAAGAGAGAAATGGAGCAAAAGATAAAGATCTCTCCGATAATCATACGATTGTTTCTCATGACAAATGGATAAAAGCTCGTAAAGAATTACTAATCAAAGAAAAAGAGTTTACCCATGCACGTGATCAAATTAATCATAAGAGACGAGAGTTGCCTTGGGTTAGAGTTGATAAAGGATATGTTTTCAATGGACCAAAGGGAAAACAAACATTGTCAGAACTTTTTAATGGAAAAAGTCAACTAATCGTCTATCATTTTATGTTCGGTCCAGATTGGGAAGCAGGATGTCCAAGCTGTTCCTTTTGGGCAGATAACTTTAATAATATAATTATTCACCTAAATCAAAGAGATGTTAGCATGATCGCTATATCTAGGGCACCATATGACAAGATAGCTGCATACCAAAAACGGATGGGTTGGGATTTTCATTGGGTCTCCTCTTATGATAATAATTTTAATTTCGATTACCATGTATCTTTCGCACAGGAAGAATTAGCAAAGAAGGAAGTATTCTATAATTACGTTTTACAGGACACCGGTGTTTCAGACAAGGAGGGTGTCAGCGTATTTTACAAAAATCCTTCAGGACAAATTTTTCATACATATTCAACTTTTGAGCGGGGTATTGATACGTTTAATGTAGCATATCACTATCTTGACATAGTTCCCAAAGGACGAGATGAAGAAGGTTATGCATTTCCGCAATATTGGGTTCGTCGTCATGATGAATATAGTAATAAATAATAAATACAATAATCTGTGACTTTTATCACTGCTGACTTTTCTTTTCTATTTTAGTTCAACGTTGGTCCGGCTATATATTTTGATTCTTACATCTAATGGTTGTTATTTATTAATTAGCTTGGATTAAAGAACCACGTTACCACAGAGGACTTAACTTAATCCCCGCACGCCCAAACTTGATACTCTTTTATATGGTAATAATATATTATGATTCATTGGGATTTGGACCAATTGCTAACATTCATGTCTACTCAACCTTATTCTAGATTCTATTCAACTGGTGTCCACACCAATCTATTCAATGGGACAGAATATTTGGAAAATTAACAAATATCTACCATTGATTTTATAAATTTTAAAAATTAGAGAAGGGGAATGACATTTCAGGATGTTTTATTCAAGCTAGTAAAATCTCCAAACACTATTGATCCAGGTGTAATGTATTCCATAGATTCCTTATACAGTTCATTAGCCCTTTTATCGCCTTCCATGGCCTTCATAACTTGTTCTACATGGTTGGCATCTCTATAGGATAATATTTCTAAATTTACATCTTCGTCATCATTAGCAGAAATGATTTTTGATACATTTACAAAATTCATCATGTTTTCTCTTGAATTCAGTCTATACACAAATTTCGCTACGCCATGTTTCCTGAAAAAATTATCAGTTTGCTTGCCAATCTTTGCTAATGCATCACGATTCTTCTTTGGGGAGCGGATAAAAACAATTTGGATTAGACCTCCGGTATCCTTTTGGTGTTCAAAGTTGTCCGAATTATTCATATGAATCGATATGATTTGATATTATAAAAATAACAAAGGGATCAAGTGTATACAGCAGTATTGCGGGAAGCCCTAAAAGGTTGGTAAGGTTTTTTTGATCTAAATAGATGCGATAATTTTTGAATCTATATGCATTCTCAGATGGAAGTAAATAAAAGAACTAGTGTTGAATTGATTCCAGATGGATCTCTATCTCGGATCCTATCCCTATTGATGTAGTTAATCAAACATGAGATATTCTGAAGTTGGCTAGAATTCGACTTATCATTTAGAGAACACCTAGTCTGACTCATTAGCTTACTTCAAAACTTACCTAAATAGAGTCAAGAAATTAAAGTAAAAGAAAACACCCTATAAAGTAACTAAGAAATAGCACAACTTACACTATACTTTTGATCCCGTCTATACTTATTAGTCCCCTCAAAGTCTTATGACTTGTGACTAGTGCTTATATGCAACCTATATTTTTTGAATCAATGAAATTAATCAAAAGTAGAAAGCAGGATCCTTGGGTGAATTGAGGAGAGCGAGAATAGATGGAGAATAACAATAAAGCAATGAGAAAATTAAAACTACATGTAGCAATGTCCATTGATGGCTATATTGCAGGACCCAATAATGAAATGGACTGGATAGATTTTACCTGGGATGAAAAACTCAGAGAATATGAAAACAGGTTACATAGGACAGTTGGTACGATTCTTTTAGGAAGAAAAATGACTAATGAATTTATTTCCTACTGGTCAAATGTTTTGAAAAAACCTGAAGATCAGGAATATACATTTGCTAAAAAGATGATGGAAACACCAAAAATTGTTTTTACTAAGACACTCAATAAATCAGAGTGGCCAAATACTGAAATTGCAACCGGTGATCTAAAGGAAGAAATTACAAAATTAAAGAGCCAAGAAGGTGGAGTTGGTGGTGGCGGCGATATCATAGTATATGGTGGTGCTTCATTCGATTCGTCCTTGATTAAAGAAAACTTGATAGACGAATATTATTTGTTTATCAATCCTGTTGCAATTGGAAATGGAAAGACTATATTTAAGTATTTAAAAGAGATTCGTAAATTATCCCTTGTTGAATCAATAACGTTTGACTCTGGAACGGTTTTGCTCCACTATGAAGTAAAGAGAGATTGAAAACATAAGACATAAATAAATGATTACTAGAAATTTTAGAATTTTTCAG
>DATEIH010000368.1:0-2229 GCA_035279165.1 Candidatus Nitrosocosmicus sp.
GTTCCAAATTGTTTATAGGAAGTTCGGGATGGAATTATCTAGACACATCCCAAAATGGTGGGTGGTGGTTCATTCTTTTCATTGGGTCATATTGGAATTATTTTAAATAACCATGTTCATATCGTAACATGACCGAAGCAAAACCTTATAGACTTAAATTGTATGTATGATATCGAAAAATATAAAAAGAAGCTTCATTATTTTGATCGAAAATTCATTAGAAAGATACAAGCTATATTTATTAATTGTAGATCATACATCTCAGATATGATTCCAAATAGGAGGCTTTCTCAGAAATCATCATTTACAACCTTTTTGCTCATAGTAGCAGTATCAGTAATACTATCATTTAGTGGAATAAGCATTAATTTAACTAATAACATTAATGCTCAAGCACAAGCACAAGAACAGCAACAAGTAGAGCAAACACAGGTTAACAAATTATGGGAAACACCCGCCAATCTGAAGGATCCAGAATCAGTAGCTTATGAATCCAAGCAACAAGTCTTGTTTGTTTCAAATATAAATGGACAACCAGATCAAAAAGATCAAAATGGATTCATTTCCAAGGTTTCACCTTCTAATGGGAGCATAATTGAATTAAATTGGATAACAACACTGAATGCGCCAAAGGGTATAGCTATTTCAAATGATAATAGTACATTATATGTTGCAGATATCACCGACCTAGTACAGATAGATATTGATAGTGGAAAAATAATCAAGCGCTTCAATGCACCAGGAAGCTCATTTCTTAATGATGTTGTAGCAGACAATCAAGGAAATATCTATGTATCAGATACCGATACCAATACTATCTACAAGCTAGATACGAATCTTGGTAATAATACATCATCATCTGATATTCAAGCTTGGCTGCAAAACCCACAATTAAACGGTCCTAATGGTTTGCATATAGACAATAACAAAAATAAATTAATTGTTGTTTCTTTTGGACCTTTAAGTAAACCCGGCGGAGGCATTGAGGTTATAGATATGAAAAATAAGACAATAACTAGTTTAGGAGAACAAGGAACTACATCTCCTTTTGGTGGTCTCGATGGAATAGAATCCGATACTAGCAATACACATTACTATGTTACTGACAACCCCGCGGGGAAGGTATATGTTGTTAACGCAGACGAAACAGGTTATCAAACATTAGTAGATTTGCACACGCAAGGGGCTGCGGATTTGGGATCTATACCAGGCCAAAGTACGATTATAATACCTCTTATGCAGGATAACAAACTTGTGGCTTACAAGTTAGTAGAATAAAAACCTATGAGTAGAATCAGATGAATATCATAACCACATTCAACAGAATTGGATTTAACGCTTTTTAGATATGGATTTCCATCTAAAAAAATGCTCAATTAGGTCAAGGAAAGCATTACCATTGATAGTATCAGTTAGTTTGGGCGCGTGGGGTTTCATGCTGATATCGGTTCTTTAAAAGAGATTCCACATATTAATAAAAACAATAGTATAATAACATTGATGTTTTATCTCAATTACTAATTGATACTCATCATCCAATAATTGTAGATATAATCTTTATATTCATTACTTCTTGACCTAGGTTATGCAAATTAAGTTCAGCGTAGCTCTTTTGGTTGAAGTCCTTGTAGTTATGGGGGGTCTAATTTTTTGTGCGTCAGTGTCAACAGCAATCGCACAGTCAAACTACACCATTAATGTTGCAAAAACTACAGAAGGCGATTTTACCGTTACCGATGGAGCTAGTTATGTAGGACCGTACTTTGATACAACATATACGATGACTGGCACAGCAACTGATTTTATCAAAGCCAAAGATGTGTTAGTGGCGTCAATACTTGATGATTTCAGTAAATCTCCCACTATTGGGTACATACAAATGAACAGTACAGTTACTCAGACTAATGATAATGCAACTGGGCTTGCTAATCCATTTGTAAGCAAAGAACAGGTGGATGAGAAGGTAAAATCAGTGCTCTCCTATGCATTAGACAAGATTGAGCACCCAGTAGGAATCACGCCCAATATAGGTGATGCAAGACAGATCAAATGTGTATTTGGCAACGTATTAGACGACTTTTGGTGTGATATTCCGACATTTATGATTAGGTGAAGGAATTACAAAAAAACATGTAATCTTTTAAACCCTTACATTTATTTTTTTAGTACTTGTACATTATTGCATTCTAGAATCTTAAATGGACTAATTATCAGTAACAGTCTGGGCGC
>DATEIH010000369.1:0-5811 GCA_035279165.1 Candidatus Nitrosocosmicus sp.
TTAAGTTATTAGAAATTGAAATAAAGAAGTTGGTAACCATGTTATCTTGAGGATTAGTATTTGTATCAAAATGTCTTATATAAGGGTCATTATATGCATTGTCAAGTATTATTGAGCTCAATCGAAATCCATCGTTTGCAATAATTCGACATTCAGTTTCGGGTTTAAAAAAAGATGATGAATTACCATTATAAGTTACATTTCCGCACTCAATTTTTGCAGAATTTTCAGGAGCGAGTTTAAACTTGACAAAATAAAGAAGGCCATTATCAGTCCCATTAAACGTAGTAATTGTGTTTGAACCTTTATGTGTAACATAACCTATATTTGATTTTTCATCAAAAACAACGTCGACAGGTAAAGTGTCAGTATTAATCACCGCTTTATACCTATTATTGGAAATATTCATTGGATCTATTATAATAATCTTATTGGAAGGAGGTTGAGGAATGAACAGATTTTTATTTATCGGGTTTACAACTACTTTCAACGGATAGGGGATTTGAAATTCCTTTTGATTATATAACTCGATAGAATCATTTGTCTTGATTAAATCAATCTCATTTAAGAGTTTATTTCCAGTCAAGTAAAGTTTGTTATTAAATTTATCGATTTCCATGTCGTAAAATTTCTTATCAAACTGGATGTTGTTTACTATCCTGTTTGTAGCATCATTTATGATTGTTAGGTTATTAGAAGATGGATCTAAAACAAATAGATAATTTTCTCCATTGTACTCTTTAACCTCGATTTTTAATGAATCTTTTGGACGCACATTGTTATCTTGAATACTGAGCGGTATGGTTTTAACTATAGTACCGTTATAATTTATTTTTGTAATATTGTTCGAATTACTTGACACTACGTAAATGTTTTCATTTCTTTCGTCAAGAGCCATATGCATTGAACCAAATATCGATAAATTAATTGGTTTAACTTTTGAAATTGGGACAACTGTGTCAATCAATAGATTCTTGTCTGTTACATTATAGATGTATAGCTGATTCTCTATTTGACTGGTAACAAATAGTTTTTGAGCTTGGTTACTATATTCGATATCTGATATCTCGATACCTGTGTCTATCATATCATCCAAATCATTTAAAGTTAAATCAAAAATACCTATTTTCTTGTCGTCATATACAAAGTAAATCTTGTCATTATTGCCATCATAAGTCATATCAGAAGCATGACGTTTGATCTCGTCTATTACGTTTCCTTGAATGCTATCTTGTACCTCAAATGGCTTAAATGATCTTAGCATATGATCAAATAGGTCAACTGGATAGATTGTTGAAATGGTTCTTGGATTAAGTACAAATGTTCCGTTTTCATTTGAAATTATATAATATTTATCTGTAACGGTCTGATTGTCAGAAGTTAGATATTCATAAATTAATTCACGAGCATGTATATTATTAGATAAATTCGTTATAGTTATTTCTGATGCATTTATGATCTTGTTATGAAGTTTTATTTCCTGGTTATTGTAGTAAATTATGTCATCTATGTTTGCTGTTCCTGAATTAAAGAATATTTGGAAGTAACTATTATTCTGTGGATTAGACAATAACAAATAATCGAATTCATCCATGGCACCTTGCTCTATTTTCCAATCTTTAGGATATTCGATATCAAAAGGCAGGTATTCAATTGAATGATTGATATTTTTGTATGCGTACGTATTATCGTCATTTAAACCATAGGCAGTCTGTAAAAAAAAGGAATTCTCAAGATTTATCCCGGATGCACCCATAATGTAATTAAAGAAAATAGTAAAAATAGTAAAAACAATTAACGGAAAAGTTAGGTTATGCATACTATTCGCTGCAGAGAGATAAGATCTATAAAATACCGTAAATATTTTCAATATCAATGTAGGATTTAAGCTTTCATGCAACAAGATTATATACAATTTGAATACATTACTCGCTGTCAAAATAATAATACAATCTTGATTCGATATCCCGTTATATTCATTATAGAGGAAGCCTAAGTGATCCGACTACAATATATTCCAGTAGTAAAAATTCTTAAGTTCTGATGAACTCATTGATATATCCCCACCTTCAGAATTACTATTAAGCTTTCCTGTGATTGAAGATCATGATAATCTGGAATAATCTTAAAACAAGTTTGATACTATATTTTCCTCATATTTTTTATCTCACGGATGAATATAGTTATGTAAAAAAAAGTTCATGTCCAATCATTTATCCCTATATAATTAAGAAATTGAGAATTTTCAGAACACTACTTGATTTCATTGGATATCCATCCAAGCAACAATATAGATCCACACCAGAAAAATTATTAATCAGTGATCCAGTCACTGGAAACATAATTAAATTAAGATATAATTTCTTGTGTTTAGTTTAACTTCTTTTAGCTTAATGACTGACTTCCACTATCACCAACTGGATTGGCTAAAGTGGTATTCTCTGTTTGAGTCATATTGCCAGTCATGTTAGTCGATGGTAAACCTGATGGGTTAGCTATAATGGCTTCGCCAGAAGAGCTTCCACCATAAGCAGTTGCAAATGCACCTTGTTGGACTAGGCTCGGTAAGATTACAATTGATGTGAGTCCTATGACCAATATTAAAATATACAAATGAGGAATTTTATTCATTGATTGTCTATTCTTCTAATTAGATAAAAGATTTTCTACAATTTTAAATCATAATCAATATAAAAGTATAAAAAAATACTTATGTTGGCATTTATTTGGTAAAATACACTAAAGTAATGGAATTTGAGAATAAATATGAAGTTACTAGGAAATGGCCATCTATTTTCTTTATCCTACTTTTGACATTTATTATGATTATAACAATATCAATATTCTTTTCTGGATATAGTGTGGAAGCACAACAACAATCATCTAAAAAAGACGATTCAGGAATAGTATTGTCATATAAAGAGGAATCAATTCCAGATTTATTTGATAGGGTGAAGTCCTCTGTTGTAAATATATCACCTTCATCATCGTCAGAAAACACTTCGGAAACAGGTTCAGGATGGGTATATGACAAAAATGGACACATAGTCACAAATAGCCACGTAGTAGCAGCAGCCTCATCTGTCAAAGTCACTTTCAATGATGGAAATCAATATGATGCAATTGTTGTAGGCAAAGATCCTATAAATGACATTGCAGTTATCAGAATATCGGAAAACTATACAGATGAGTCCCTCTTACCAGTAGAGTTTGGAAATTCTTCGACAATTAGAGTAGGAGAGCGAGTAATAGCTATTGGAAATCCATATGGACTTTCAAATACATTGACTGGTGGTTTTATTAGTCAGACAGGTAGATTGATATTGGAATCCGAGAGTCAAATTCCCTATCCCCATCCAAATATGATTCAAACTGACGCGTTGATAAATCCGGGTAATTCAGGTGGTCCCCTCTTCAATTTAAAGGGACAACTAATTGGAATGAATACTGCGACTATCAGTTCTGAACAAGGAGGAGCATTGGGTCTTTCGTTTTCCATTCCGTCAAAAACGTTACTCAAGGAAATTCCAGTATTAATAGAGAATGGGACATATCACCATCCTTGGTTAGGAATTTCAGCAATCTCTTTGAATGAAGATTTAAATCGAGAAATTGGACAAAGTTCTAATTTCAAAGGTGTTTTAGTTCATTCCCTAGTTGAGGATGGCCCTGCAGAAGAAGCTGGAGTTCAAGGAAGAAATGGATCACTCCATGGTGACATCATCACAACTCTCGATGGATTTCCAGTAAGCAATACTGAGGAACTCCTATCCTACATTGAGAATAATAAATCTCCTGGAGAAAAAATCACAATCTCAACACACAGAAACAACCAGGCCAACAACCTTACGGCAATATTGGGGGAAAGGCCGATTTCAGTATATACCTCGCCATATATCACTTCACAAACACCCCTTTATTAGTAAGTCATATTTAACGACGTAAATATTAGCAAGTGTTTTGATTAATAGATAGACCAACTTCTAATGCTCAAATTTAAAGACTTGATGCGTTGATCAGTATTTCTTTCAGTTTGTCTAATACAATTTGTCGAATTGTAATAAATCCACAAAGCATGCACATAATCCTAATTAAAGTTGTATATCATAAAAGTTTGGAAATTATTTAAATATTTATTAATTTTATTTAATAAGTATTGATTAGTGATAAGGATAATGATATTTTTTCCCAAAATTATAAACCTGTTGAACAATATAACCTTAATGGAATAATCTATAAAATTCTTGTTTCTGGTAATCAAACCGAGAACAAATACTCGATAATTGAAATTACTTTTCCCCCAGGTGAAGAGTCGGAAATACCTTTACACAAACACGGAAATGAAGCATTGGTAATGCATGTGATTGAAGGTAATTTTTCCTTTAGATACGGAAAGGAAATTCTAGAAGGAAATAAAGACACTGTGTTAAGATTTGAAAAAGACGTGAATCATTCTTATAAAAAAATTGGAAAAGATCAAGGCAAACTACTTGTAACTTACACTCCTGCCGGATTGGAAGCCTTTTTTAGAGAATTAGGAACATCCAAAATTGAGGATTCAGAAAAATCTATACAATTTGATCCAGTCATAGTTCATCTGTTAGAGAGCAACTACAACTGGAGATTCATTTTTGAATAAGTTTTTCTTTATTCTTGTGAAATAACAATTATTGTTTTTACAGATAATCAAAAGGCTTCCTTAAAGATTAATCCTGATTACTACATTTTGGTAAGAAATGCAAGTCATCGATATCTACAATCTCATCACCAATTAGAAAAAATTCTTGTCGATTGTTGATCCTTTAACAACTACTTTTACTCTATTTTCTTTTTTGTTTACATAAAAGGAGAATCTTTCTGAAAGGATTAAACGAGTGATAATAAAGATTGAACGAATACCTTGATCTTTAAATCCCATCTGAGTTATGATTCCATTGTTATACATCACAACACAAATTGTTACATATTCCCTCACTACATTTCAATTACAATTGGATACATAGAAAGCTATTTTTATTTTTTCAATCACGAAATCTTATTCAACTCAATTTATAAAGAATATAGAGAATTATTATACCTTTTTTAGATTCAATTCTAAATTTTTTGTGAAAGATACTGTTTCATGATTAATTACAAAACAATAGATTTAGAAATAAATCCCTGCATTTTTACTTAGTCTTTATTTCGCTGATTATCTCATCTAAATACTTCTTGAGTTCATCCTCTTGAGCAGAGGGCGAAATTCCTGTATCATTTCGCATTTGTGTTTCCCTTTCGTATGCTTTTTTCATTACGATGTTTCGAGCATCCTGAATATCCTTTTCCATTTGCGCAGTTCCTATATCTTGAACAAGTTCTAGCATTGATTTTCTAACCGTGTTTCTTAATGCATTATCATGGGATAATGAGATTGCAGAAGAGTACAATCCAGTACTAAATAGATAGGAGGATAATAAAACTAATGAATGGGCGGCCACTCCATATGTTTGTTGTAACGCGGAAACCTCGTTTGCAATACCGATCGCACTAATTCCAATAGCGGCTATAGTCAAATAATCCTTTACTTTCTGGGATTTTAAATCCCTAGTAATCAAATAAAATGCCAATCCAAATAATAGACTGCTTGCTATAGTACCTGCACGAAATATCAATCTAAAATAGTACTTGTAAGGAAAATCTGCTGGAAGAGAAAATATTAATCCGCTTCCTATGAGATACAAAACTAATGGTGCAGCTAAAATTATCCAGAATTTGAAATCAAGCTTATGAGTTTTCTTGTAGTAGTAACCGAGCAAAAAGGCAGTTCCAATC
>DATEIH010000370.1:0-2686 GCA_035279165.1 Candidatus Nitrosocosmicus sp.
ATCCATTCCGAACCCAGACTTACATTTTCGGTATGTATGTTAAATATTCTCGAAAGTAGTTGAATTGTTAATACGTGCTGATGCTTCAAACCAGGATCCTTTCTATTTGATCTGATATTTGCGACTTTTATTGGCTTACCAATTATTGTTGAAATAGTTATTGCACTTCTAAGAATCTGTCCCCCTCCTTCTCCGGTTGAGCCGTCTACTAACAACATTTATAACTATTTCCTCAAATTTGGACCAGTCTGACTTAATGGTTATATTCTTTGGTCACATGTGATTTTGTTAAATTGTATAAATTCCTTATCCTGTTTACCCCGTCGATTTCATTGATCAGTTTTATCGTGGAAGTGGGTACCAACTCTTCCCAGTTCTTATCCATTGCAATCCTATGTCTTACTTCTGTAGCAGACAAGAATTCTCTATTAATTAACTCTGGATGCATAATTTTAACTCCTCTTTCTTTGTATAGCATACTAGTAAAGGGATCGTTTGTAAATACAACATTATATCTAGGGACTAATAAATCCATGTTATATGTCCATAGTAGGTGTACTCCTACGTCTGGAACTGGGATAGGAATGATTTTATCACATTTTTCTCTTATCTCATTCGTTATATTTTCTCTAATTATTTCTATTCTTTCCCCTGCGGTGAAAGGATTTCTTAATTCAAAACTTTTGTCCGAGCTTCCCACAGCAATTATCAACTCATCTACCTTATCTTTGCACCATTTGAGCGAATTTAAATGCCCTTTGTGAAATGGTTGAAATCTCCCAATGTACAAGCCTCTTTTCAATAATTTTTTTTTATATTCCTTTCGATTAAAAGTATATCTAAAATACTCGTATACCTGTAGTCCGATATAGTATTATTTTATCGATTAAAAAGTTATTATAATTTAACTGCTAAAAGATTCTAGTTTTGTCTTATAGTAGATTTGGACGCGAAGCAGAATATGCAGCGGGATCGGCTCTTAATAAATATGGTTGGGCCGTCTTTTTTTCAAGAGGTAGTAGAGGACCAGCTGACATAGTAGCAAGTAGGGATAATACCTTCTTGTTGATCCAAGTAAAATCTAGCACAAAAATACCAAAAATTCGTGGAGCTGAAATACAGAATCTTATACACATGTCCAAAAAAATAAGTAACAGCTATCCGTTGCTCTCGTTTGTTCATCCTCATATCGAATGTAATCTTAACGACAATTCAATTATTTTTGGAAACTATTTGATAAATTTCTTCATTTTACCTCAATGGGAAAGCGTTAATTTTGTAAAATAAAAAAATGGTTAACACTTTCAACCTTTGATTAACAAATTAGCATTAGGATTAGCATTAATGTGACCGAAATCATTTATTACTAAAGCTTGTCCAAAACTCTTTGATCATTTTTTCATTCATTCTGATAGAAGTAATTGCAAACTCTTTCCAAAATTCAATTAAATTAAAGATATAATTTTGCCACGGATTCTCAAATTGACCAGTACCTGTTTGAACTTTTTCCCCCAGATCTGTTATATTGTTGGAAACCAATTTCATTATTTCCTCATTACTTATGTCGTTATCGGTTCCGAAAATGACTGTTTCTTCGCCCCGAGGCAAATTATATAATTTCATATTGTCATATTCAAATATTACAGACTCCAAATTTCCCAAGTCCGTAAACCTTTTTCCAGCTTCCAGTATAATGGGCGTCTGAATCATGCTTAGTTTAACATCATTCTCATTAATTTTGTTATTTTGGCTAAAACTTATATCTTGATTACCATTTTTTAATATTCCAATAAATTTTATTCTTGAATCACGCTGTAAAATTACATTAGAGTCTTCTCTTACACTCATCGCTTTATTTTTTTTACAATTAGGACTATATTTAGATTCTTTTATTGGATTAATTATTGTTGGATAAGATTAGGGAATTTATTAATTCATATCAATTCCTCAATTTTTCCTGCTAATATTATATCATTTTTACTTACATTGTTTATATCATGCGTTGTTAGGTCGATATGAACACTATTATATGATATTGTAATGTCTGGATGATGATTCATTTTTTCAGATATTAACGCAATCTTTGTAACAAAACTAAAAGCTTCAATGAAATCTTTAAATTTAAAGTTCTTATTTAGTTTATTCTCTACTTTTTTCCATCCTGCTAAATTCTTTATTTCTTTTTCAAGATCTTCCATGAAACTTTAAGGGTGCAAAAAGTATTAAACATTCTTGAACCTAAACTCTTAACCCTAGTATTTCTATATTTAATTTGGAGTTAATCAAGTAAATATATTGGTAATAGCCTGTACCTTTGATTCACGTAGTGGATATCATAATAATATTATTTGTTGAGATGAAAGCTAGAATAATAATAATAGTATGATTTTTCAATTCTTTTAGTGAATTTGTCAACTAATTCTATTTGCTGACAACTAATTTAATATTAAACTTCATTACACTTTTGTTTGATTATGGTAAGGGTTTCGATTGTCCAAATGAAGTCGTCACCAGCTAAAGAAGAAAATCTGGCTTTCTCTTTGGAACAGATTGAGCATTCTGCAAGGAAAGAAGCAAAGATTATTTGCTTCCCTGAATTCCAGATGTCATTTTCTCCCCAATCTCAATCTAGCAAAGAATTGTTTTCGATTTCCGAAACTCTGAATGGCAATTTTGTAAAGCAATT
>DATEIH010000371.1:0-4591 GCA_035279165.1 Candidatus Nitrosocosmicus sp.
TCATAACCGTATTGTCATGAGCCCACTGTCTTATAATCAACTATGCCATTACAACTAAAGGATTCATAGTTTTATTTGCATAGCTCAGGCTGTTCTACGCAAATAAGATGCTGGGTTCCAAATATCGGTTTAGTTCCAAAGTGGTTATTTGATGCTTTGGGATCGAGAGATATAGTTATTGCACTACTATCAAATGTGGTAATTTGAGTGGGAACATCGGTTACTGGTCCCTCTTTCATCGTTACAGTAGAAGTTCCGTTATATACTGTGGAATTAGTAGCATTATCTTTGGTTGGATTACCTATCATCGCAAAATCATATATCGAATGTTTATGCTCAGCCGTACCGTCCAATTTGGTCATATAGAAAGTAGAGTTAAAAATTGGAGATGATGAATTTATATTAGAAAATTTGTAAACTCCGCCCAATGTCCAAGCTGGATCTGTAGATGTTCCGTTATTTGTGTTACTAGTAATAGATCCCTTGATAATATTTTTGTCCGGATTTGTTACAGTCTGAGCAAACGCAGAATACACAAAGCTCATGGTAATCAGTGACACTGAAATTGCGATTATAAAAAAAATAACTGCAAAGTTGTTAGAATTTATTTTCATTAATAGATGTCGATAAACAAACTATATAACACTACATCATCTAGAATATAATGTTCACTAGACAGTATTTAGTGATATGGTAATTTTATGAAAGGACAATTTAACACATCCGTTATGTTTTTGGCTAGGTTTTATATTATTTGATATACTACACACACTATGCCTGAACAACAGAAGATAGATGAGACAATAGAGACCGCGAAGAGCTTTAAGAAGAAGAAATTTTCAAAGATTGAACAATCATCTACATCATTGGAAAACCAACAAGGTTCTGTTCCAGAAGCGGGCTCAGAAGAAGACGATGATACCAATAGTCTATTAGAAACTCAAGATGATGAGGTAAAAGTGTAATCAAATTAATCAGATATCTGGGTTCAATTCTTCCTACTCTTAGATATTACTTGTCTTGTCCGTTATCTAATTGTTATAGAACCACATTATCACATTATCACAAGGGAAATTAATCTCAATGGGCCATCTGCTTAGATGACCGTTTTCTAGAAAAATAGATCGAGTCGCTTTACCTGCCCTATTCAAACCGACTTATCCCCATACTGCATTTTTGAATCTATTTAGCAATAGTGTCTTGATTAAGTCAGATCTAACTAATGAAAGACTTAACAGGATCATCTCAATCATTAAACAAGTATGGAAACCGATCAAGATGTAGAGGAATTAAAGGAAGAACATGAAAAAGAGGAAGAAGAAATAAGGGACAAATTAGAAGAGGAAGAATAATGATAACAACAGATTGAAGTTCTTATCAACAATAAAAAGCATCCCTTGACAAATGATATAATAATAATCCAAAATACATCTTTTGAACTATTTTCTTTTACAGTATTACTTAATAATCATTATACTTTTTATTATTCTAAATACTCATAGAATCTCTGATAAAATATCAATATCGGCACTAATTCCCACGTATGAGAACTATTACTAACAGATAATCCACATCTTATCCCCTAAAGTGGGACGATCAAAAAAATATTTCTTGAACTCCAAATGACCACATCACAAACCCAAGGTTTAATATTGATCGAAACATTTTATCATTTTGGGGATCCAAATGGGGAGGGTCCTTTTGAAGTTTCTGGTGTTAATATGCCGTCATTAGAAGGGCGTGGTTTAGACTCCCCTGGAACTTCAGTACAATAGGGATCTTCATCTATTCTTCCATCAAGATTATCATCTTTTCCGTTTCTACAAATTTCATCACTGGATATTGGAAGAGGTAAATCACAGTATTTGACAACACATTCTTCCTTATCTTCTTCGTCTTCACCACCTCTCTCTTCGTTTGGTCCTGGTACTAGTACAGGATCAGGAAGGGGTACGCCAATAGGCCCTTTATCGCGCCCAGTATAGAAGGTATCAGGTTTCTTTTGGGTAACCATATTTTTAGGTAAGGTTTCCTGTGCTATCCCTGTTTTAGAATCTGTAGAGACTGAAGGGGATCCGGTGGTAGATGATGTTGCAATGTCATTTAAAGTGTCCGATGATGAAGTTGAAGGCAATGCTGACGATGGTTGTTCTATAATACCATTGTTTTCAGAAGTAGATGGTGTTGCACGACCAGAAGGGCCAGGCCTGTACACCTCTACTCCAGCATTTGCAGAATCACATGCATCGCCCAAGCCATCACCATCACTATCTTTTTGATCTGGATTGTATGTGATATCGCAATTATCTTTTGACTCAGATACACCATCATTATCAGCGTCAAGTTGATCTGGATCACATGCATCGCCCAAGCCATCACCATCACTATCTTTTTGATCTGGATTTGTAAAGCGACAGTTATCTTCTGTATCGGCAATGTCATCACCATCCGAATCATGAACAATGATGATATCTTTCGAAACCGGTGGTTTTATTATAACTCCTGTGGGGTTGGGATCTAGTATCTCTAATTTGTTACCTTCGTTCCCTGGAGATTGTCTTAGATTAATGTTAGTAGAGTCAGTAGATGATTGGGATGATGGTGGTAGTGATGAGGATCCTGTACCCGATGTCGCAGGTGTCAAACCATTAACTTCTGGTCTACTTTCTTCAGTAATAATGTCTCCAGATAGCTTACCTTGTTTTGCTATGTTTTGGTCTAGATGTTCATTGACTTTCAAACATTCATTATCATTCATGTCGGCAGATCCATCTAGATCATCGTCCATTAAATTGTCGCAAACCTCTTTAGAAACTAATTCTTCTTGCTGAATTGTTTCACATAGTCCAGTAGCTGTATTCATTACTTGGCCTTCAGAGCACATCATAAATTGGTTGTTTGCCTCTGTTTGTTCTTCTTGCGAATTATTTTCATCTATCGGTTTTTCTTGAGTTTCAGCTTGTCGTTCATGTTCTTGCTGATCTTCGTCTCTTTCTCCGCCTTCAGTATCTCTATTTACTTCAGTGCCTCCACCTTCATTGTCTGAAGTTGCCAGTACAAACTTTGTAGGTAGAGTATTTGGTTCAATAGGTGGTATAGTAACTGGTATAATCAAAGTTAGCAGAGCTATTAATACTACAAACACCAAAAGATCGAGATTATCTGTATTTTCTTTTACCATTTAGAGATACTCCAAATGAACAATAAATTAGGGATAGAATGGTATGTATTAAACTTTAAAATAATACAATACAAGAATATCTGCTAGACGCAAATATAGAGACAGACAAACATGATTAATTCTAGGAAAAGACTGAAAATTATCCCGCAGCATCAGAAGCTGTGGTGATATTTCAACCCAGTTGCTGATATGTAGTAGTAGAGTTATAATGTTTCAGAACATTAAATGCAGTAACGTTATTGTACATACAATCGTTGATAACCTGATCCATAGGAGTACTTTTGTTCTGTGCCAAAATTTCGATGCTAGTGATTGCTGTAATGGGGGTCCAGCACAAGACCAACAATGATTGTAATCATAATGACTTTAATAGCCAAATTATTTTCTTTGATGGTTTTATTCTTTTTCTTGCATATAGATTGTAGTATAGGAATTAGATATGATACTTTGACAAAAAAAATGTGAGGTATACTAGCTGGCCAAGTAAATCCAAACCCCAACAAATAAACAAATAAACATTAATACATTAAAATTAGACAAATAACAGATAACTTTGCAAATTAACATACTCCTTATGCTTGCTATCATCACATTTGGAGGATTCATAATTTTCTCTTCTAGCTACCCTGCCTTTGGTATTTCCAGTATGTTAAAAGTAGAAAATCCAATAACAACTTCCTTACAGAATCAGGTTACGTCATCTTCTACAGAAAAACAACTGAAAATAGCTTTTCTAACTGATGGCTTATTTAGTGATGCAGGGTGGGGTGCATTTGGGTACAATGCGGCACAAGCAATACAAGAAAAATATTCAGATACAGTTGATCTTAAAGAAAACGTGCCGATTGCAAAGATAGAAGAAACGTTGAGAGATCATGCAAAGGCAGGTTACGACTTGATAATTTCACATGGTTTTGAATGGGGAGAGCCATCAGTTAAAGTAGCCAAAGATTATCCGAAAACTACATTTGTTATTTTTACAGGGCTTGTTAACTCAAGTAATGTGGCTTCGATTTATCCAATGCAGCAAGAGGGAACCTATGTATTGGGAGCACTTGCAGCAATGATATCAAAAACTGACATAATTGGGTTTGTAGGCGGAGAGCCGTATCCTAACCTGATTAATATTTATGAGGGATATAAACAAGGTGCACAGGATGTTAATCCTAAAGTAAAAGTACTTGTCACTTATCTAAACGATTGGGATAATTCCACCAAAGGAAAAAAAGCAGCCGTTTCTCAAATAGACCAGGGGGCAGATATTTTATTACATGTGGCCGATACCTCTGGCTACGGTGTTATTGAAGCTGCTAAGGAAAGAGGGATATACGCACTTGGTGCAATTTCTGACCAGAATAAATTAGCCCCTGAAACTGTACTTGCATCTTTTGTATTAGATACCGAAAAGAC
>DATEIH010000372.1:0-2916 GCA_035279165.1 Candidatus Nitrosocosmicus sp.
CTCTTTTATCATTAATCCTTTGAAAGAAATGAGCTAGTGAACTAGTCCGATAAGTTTGTTATTCATTATTATCGGTATTATCAATTTTTCTCAATTTGATGTTACCTCATTAAATCCACGACTATATAATCATGATCTCAATTCGCATTATTACGTATTGTATTATATAAAGAACTTTGGACAGTACCCATTTTGGTTATTATATTTTAACATCCAGGAAATAAGTAAGAACGATAGAAATCCAAATAGTATTAATTGATGATACAGAGTAGTTCGATCTATTATAAATTCATCAATAAATTTATCGTTACCAAAGAGTATTAGCAATGAGGAATAAGTTCTGTACTGGATCATAGTTAGACAAGTTTTAGTTGAAAATTCAATTATCGCTGAGTTCATGATATTATGAAAGAGAATTCACAAAAAGTATTGTAAGAATCAGGAATTAGAACTAGCAAATAAAGCTTCAGGAGTCAAGATATTTGGTCTCAAGGTAGTGAACAAAGTATTCAGGGTTATAGCCTTCATTTAGGCTCCTATCAAGAAGCACTTTGGGGGAATAAGCAGATCCATATTGGTGAATTTTTAATCTCAACCATTTTCTGATAGGATTAAAATTACCCCTCTTGATATCTTCCTCATAGTTTTCCAGATCATTACGCATCTTTGAAGCAATGATCGCTGAAATCAAGTTTCCTAGAGTATAGGTTGGAAAATAACCAAAGAGACCACTGCTCCAATGTGTATCCTGTAGAACTCCCTGTGAATCTGTAGATGGTCTCACCCCAAGCAGCTGTTCCATTCTATCGTTCCAGAATTCAGGAATCTCAGTAACATTTAGTTCATCTCCAAATATTTTCTTCTCTATCTCGTATCTAATTGCTATGTGTAGATTATAAGTAACTTCATCGGCATCAACTCGTATATAATCAGCCTTGACACTATTGAAATAAAGATACAATTCGTCATCTGTTGTTTGGTTTGCGGAAATTACTTGTTTTCTAATCAATGGACCTATCAATTGAACAAAAGGTAAACCTCTGCCCACTATGTTCTCCCAAAACCTTGACTGAGATTCGTGGAGTCCTAGTGATGATCCGCCTTCAATAGGAGTAAATGACAACGACCGATCGCATTGTAGATTATACAAGGCGTGGCCAGCTTCATGAATTGTACTGAATATAGACTTTTTAAAATCAGTGCCTTCATAGCGAGTAGTTATTCTAATGTCGTTTAGCCCCATAGTCTCAGTGAAGGGATGAGTAGATACATCCATTCTGAAACGCTTCATATCGTATTGTAAAAGAGTCAAAATATCATGATTAAGCTCATCCACTTTTTTAATATCATACTCGGATTTTGCAAGTTTGTTCTCTTTGCAGAAAGGGCTGTTTGAATCTACAAGTTTTTTCACAAGCCTTTGAAGACGGGGAGTCAATGCGTCAAATATTTTATCCAAATCATCAACAGTAAGTTGTTCCTCAAATGTATCCAAAAGCGCATCATAAGGATGTTTTTCATAACCTCTCTTTGCAATGATTTGTTTCTTTATTTCGATCATTTCCTTCAAATGAGGCTCATATATCTTAAAATTAGATTTGGCCCTCGCTTCCCTCCAGGCCATGTTTCCCCTTATTCTTACCAAAGATTCTGATTCAGTTAATTCTTTGGGTATCTTGATCTGTTTAGTTATTTCCCTATCCAGTACTCTTACGATGCCTTTCTCAAAGTCACCAAGGCTATCCAACTTCTTTGCTGACCCTACAAGACCGATAAAATCTTGATTTAACAGAAGATCCTTGTGTAGCATATGAAGCTGAGAATCTGCCACTCCTCTTTCCTCGGTTCCTCCTCCAGGCATGTAAGTCTCAAAGTCCCAACCCATAAGGGAAATGGCATGTTTTAGTGACCAAATTGGTTTATAAGCATCGAGAATCTCATTCATGACAGGGTTCTCGCATCTCATTTTGTCATACCTGTCATGCACTCAGTCACATCGGTAAATTAATTCTTGCTAGTTGGGTTTGCATGATAAAAATCGCAGTAATTGTTTTATGTGCAAGTGCAAGTGCAAGTGAAAATCATGGTTTAATAGCCATGAAATAATTATTGATTTGATATAACCATAATATATGCGAGTAAAAGAATTTGTTCACCTAGAAATGTCTATAAATCAGACATTCTACTTGTGCTTTTAAAGATTTTGACATGTGAAAAAAACAATAATTAACAATAATGGTCAAGCACGTAATGAAGTATTATTAGTCGAACATGTGAAAATATCATTTTTTCCCTTTGTTTGCAATCAACACTACTCCTGTCATTATTACCACAGTGGAGACTAGTATTTGAGTAGTAATAGTTTCACTAAGTATTGCCCACCCAAGAATAACAGCTACTACGGGACTCACATAAGCAAAAGTATTAGCTAATGATGCCGATTTATTTCGAAGAATCCAGTAAAAACCGGCCCATCCTGCTGAACCTACAGTAATAAGATAAAATAAAGCGGACAGTGATTCCATAGAGATTTCAGACTCATAAAAATTTCGCGGCTCGCCTGTTGCAACACTCAAAGCAATTAAGAAACATCCACCTATAAATAACATCATACCAGTTGAAATGAATACATTGTTCGATAGGTCTGCCTTAGATGAATACAATGAACCAGCTGACCAGCTGAGTGCAGCTATTATTAACGCTATTATACCAATAAATTCAAATTTCGTGTTAGGAGAACCTATTTCTAAGATTTGTGCAGATAGAGAAGGGAATATCAACATGACTAAGCCTATAGTACCAATAAGAACTCCAAATACTGTAAATTTCTTGAACTTTTCTTTATATATTAATTTCCCAAGCAGCAATACCCAGATGGGAACTGTCGAAAATAAAAGTGCGGTAACACTAGATGAA
>DATEIH010000373.1:0-4371 GCA_035279165.1 Candidatus Nitrosocosmicus sp.
TCATTTAAAAAGTTCCTTACTTTAATCGGACTAGAAAAATCAGGTTCAGTTACTATTTCAACGAGTGATACACCAGCCCGATTATAATCGATAAGCGAGTAATTATTAGAAGCTGATTTATCTTCTTCATAAGTTATTTTCCCTGGATCCTCCTCTAATTGAATTCTGGTAATTCTTATTTTACCCTTCTCTTCAGTATCTGTAGACAAGCCCGTGTTAGACTTTGAATCTCCCACAAATTCGATTGATCCTTCATATCCAATACTGCTTAATTCATATGAATTGTATTGAGTAGTTTGATAATTTTTTGGCAAGTCCGGATAAAAATAATTTTTTCTATAAAACGAGATTTTTTCAGGAATATTACAATTAAAAGCTATGCAGATCATTGATGCGAATTCTACCGCTTTTTTGTTTAGCAAGGGTAAAGTACCTGGTAAACCCAAGCAAATAGGACAAGTATTTCCATTCGGAGGCGAGTTTCGGTAATTAGATAGGCAATTACAAAAAAGCTTTGTCTGCAAATTAGTTAGCTGACAATGTATTTCTAATCCAATTTTCAATTCTGGCCCTATTTCCTTGATCTTATTCATATCTTTGGAACCCATTTTTCAAAACCTTCAGAGTTTTCAAGCAAGACCGCTATATCTATCAATTTCTGTTCTCCAAAAGCATTTGCTAACAGCTGCACTCCCACAGGTAAGCCTCTTTCAGACATCCCAGCTGGTATTGATATTGCTGGAATGCCCGCAAGGTTTGCTAAGATTGTATATATGTCTAAATTATAATGCTCAGTCGGTTGTGAAGTCTTTTTCCCGAGCTTAAATGGCAAGACAGGCATTGTTGGCAAAAGCAATACATCGTATTTATCAAACAACAAGTCAAATTCTCTTTTTATCATCGACCTTAGCTTCTGGGCTTTGGCATAATATTTGCCATAGTACCCTGCCGACAACACATATGAACCTAAAAGAATACGAAGCTTTACCTCATCTCCAAACTTCGATCTGGACTCAGAAAAATAACTGTTCCACTCATAACCTTCCGGACTACCTTGATAACCATAACGTACGTTATCAAACCTAGATAAATTACTGCTTGCTTCTGCGGTAGCAATTATATAATATGAGGCTAGAGCGTAATCTGACAAGTGGATTTTGGTAGAATCTATTTCACAGCCATATCCTTCCAGCTGTTTTATTATTTTTCTAATATTTTTTGTCACTTCGATCTCTGAGTTGTCAATTAAATCATCTAATACACCGATTTTATATTTTTTATTTAGAATATTATCGACGTTCTTGGTTTGATATTCGTATTTTCGATGGAATGTTGTATTGTCATTTGGATCATACCCAGAAATAATGTTGAGGAGTGGAACCAGATCGTAAACGGTTCTAGCAATAGGACCGATCTGTTCCAATGAATTGGAATACGAAATTAAGCCGTTCCTACTTACAGTTCCATATGTGGGTTTAATTCCAATGACTGAACAAAAACTCGATGGGCATCTTATGGATCCACCCGTATCTGAACCTAAAGATAATGGTATTTGCAATGATGCAACCGCGGCTGCACTGCCTCCTGAAGAGCCACCAGTGACATATTCAAGGTTCCAAGGATTTCGAACCGGCCCGAAAGAGGAATATTCTGATGTGGTACCCATTCCAAACTCATCCATATTTAATTTGCCAATAATGATACCATCTTGTTCTTCAATTTTGTCTATAACTGTCGCATTATAAGGAGAGACATATTCGGCAAGCATACGAGAAGCACATGTATTTTTGAGACCATTTACACTAATATTGTCCTTAATCCCAATAGGAAGACCAGCCATTAATCCGGTGTTAACACCATCCTTAATTTTCTTATCAACCGCTCTTGATTTTGAAAGAGCATTTTCAAAATCATGGCTAATAAAGGAATTTATTTTATGGTCTACTTGTTTAATTCTATCAATAATTGTCGAGAGGTACTCTTCAGATGTAATCTCTTGTTCCTTGATCTTTCGAGAAACGACGAAAGCAGGCAGCTCAAAAAGACTTTTCAAGATCAGATCCTGGGCCCGAGAATATAGCCATCTTTGAGATTCTTTAATCTAAATTGAAATTGAGGCTCTTTTGATAGTTCTACATTTGGCCTAGGTTTATCAGCTCGCAAGTCTTCAAAGCTTATTTCAAATTTCATATCCTCAATGCTTGGGATTTTAGAACCCTCTGTATTGAATTCATCTAACTTATCAAACATTAATAGTACTTCCTCTACCTTACTAGAGATTTCTGGTATATTTTGCTCAGGTATCTCTAATTTAGTTAGATCACATAATTTCTTAATATCAATACCCTTTGCCATGGTTAGCTATGGGGATATACCCGAACTTTATATTTATCTTATGGGGTCAGCCTGTCTATATCTCTTGGATAAAAGGTTGCGTCTCTAATATTATCAAGTTTCAATATAGCCATCAATAATCTTTCTAGTCCTAGGCCAAAACCAGCGTGTGGAGGAACCCCATAATCAAAAATCCTCAGGTGGTAATCAAAAGCGTCAAGGCTTAAACCCTTCTTTTTCATATTGCCCATTAAATCTTCCTTGTTGTTGATACGTGTACTGCCTGATGATAATTCAAGGCTGCCGTACATCAAATCAAACGATTCGCTTAATCCTCTGGATTCATCTTCATCGCTTGACTCTGTCATTGAATCCTTTTTCTTTGCTTTTACATAGAAAGGCTTAGTAGATGACGGCCAATCTGTAATAAAATAAAATTCATCACCAAAAAGATCCTTGAGCAGTTTCGGTGTGATATCATCTCCCCACCTGATATACTTGTGACTATTTTGTAAATTTTCTACTAATTGAGAATAGGTAATTCGGGGGAATTGAGTACTTATCTCGGGTAGTTGAATTCCCAAACTTTGAAGTTCCTCCTGATTATTATTCTTGATACTTTGAATAATATATCGGATTAAATTGTCAAGGTAATCCATCATATCGGTATAATCTACATATGCTTTTTCCACATCAATCGACATTGCTTCTGACAAATGTCGATTGGTCCTAGATGGCTCAGCTCGAAATATAGGAGCTATTTCAAAAACATTTTCAAAAGCCATGGTTAACTGCTCTTTGTATAACTGTGGGCTTTGTGCTAAAAACGCCTCCCGATCATAATAAAAGATTGGGAATAACGCTGCCCCTCCTTCTGTTGCGGTGGCTATCATTTTAGGTGTATTTACTTCAACAAAATAATTGTCATTTAGATACGCTCTAATAGAATTTAGGACAGTGTTCCTAATCTTAAAAACGCTTTGCAAATGATTCCTTCTTAAGTCGATAGCCCTCAAGTCCAATCTAGTGTCAATACCGATGGAAGAAATGGATTGAGTAAGAAATGGTGAAGGCTTGTTAGAGACAGATAGAATTTTGATTTCTTCAGGAATAACTTCAAATTCCTTACTAGTATTTTTTTGTACAACAACTTTGCCCCTGATGGCGATTGAAGAGTGCTCCTTCAAACTCTTTAATGATTCAAAGATATTTTCACTCAATTCCTTTCTTTTCACAAGAATTTGAACATCGCCAAATCTGTCCCTTAGTTGGACAAAAAGGACATTCCCATGGTCGCGCTTTGAAGAAATCCAACCAATAACTGTAACAACTTTATTAATTAAGGAATCTGAAATTTGAAAAGAATAATGAGTCCTTCGCCAATCCCCTAACTCATTCTCAACAACGATTTTGTCTTCCAATATTATACAATATTTTCAAATTTTTATAAGAATATATCTTTTTCACCACAAAGTGTATTTGCACCAAAGAGGTGTCTTGGTCAAATCCTTAATTGACAAAAACAATTTGTCTGGTATCTATAATAGATATACGGCTTAGGGAATCAATTAGGTTAGTTTGTTTTCTTATCTAGCTGAAACCAATAAACTTCAAAATTTCTCAAAGACTTGGAGTTTGTCGGTTTACTAGAGTCTAAAAAATATAATGGCTTAATTTATTTTGACAAAGACCAGGGAAAACTTCAGTGGAATTGCAAGAGCCAACTCCAAAGTATAATTCACAAATCAAATACTTATAGAATTGTCGTTAAGACATCGCCTTTTCAATTACAATGGGGATTTTGGGCGGACTTAAACTTGATTTTTGCCTGAACATGGAATTGCTAAGATCAAAAGCTAAATCATAATCCATAATTTATTGTGTTATTTTGAAATAATTTTATAATAAAATGTAAACTAAGATAATTTGATTTCTTTTTTTGTAACAATGTCTATAAAATGCTGGTCGATTCGGGTTTGGAAATCGAATTGTGAGTACTTGTTATCTTGTGCTAGTCCATCTACAGATAAGAAAGAA
>DATEIH010000374.1:0-4607 GCA_035279165.1 Candidatus Nitrosocosmicus sp.
ACACTAATTGCACCCTTTCTTAATAACATTGCTCTATATACTATTTGCTTTGCTGTTTCCATTGCAACCTTTCTAACATTAAGTTTTAAAGTATCATCTTCCTGATCTCTTGATGAAATAGAATTGTAAAGTGCTCTTTTAACATTATTTGTAATTTTATATTCTATTAGATCAAAGGCCTCTTTTTCGGTTCGACCTTGATATTCAACAAATGATCCTATCACACCACCCGAATTTGCAAGAAAATCTGGTATGATCAAGACATTATTATCCACCAAATATTGATCAGCCGATGGAGTGGTAGGAATATTTGCACCCTCTACAATTATCTTTACATTATTTTTCAACAAGCTAGGAGCAGTATTATCGTTGATAACTCCAGTCAATGCCGCAGGAATAAAAATATCTGAATCTACCTTAAAAATTTCATCTTTTTCTAAAATATCATAAGAGTAGCGGTGCTGGTTGTGATGCTGTTGCTGCTTTTGTTGATTATTACCTGATGTTAAATCACTTAATTTAGACTTGTCACTCATGTCTCTCATTAATTGTGGAATATCTAGACCATTTTCATCATATACAAATCCAGAGACATCACTAACACCTACGACTTTTAAATCCAAATCATTTAGAAACTTTGCAGTAAATGAACCTACATTACCAAATCCCTGAATGACTACTTTGATTTCATTGCTTTTTTTATCTAGACTGTTTGTAAGATCTAGGAGTGGTCTAGAAGCCTCTAATCCTTTACGTTTGATGTCTTTTAGAAAGTCTAATGTAGTTCTTAGAGCAACACTCACACCGTATCCAGTTGTACCTAGTTCGTGCGGAATCCCTCCAAGTTCCTGTGGCTTACCTGTACATGCTCGCATATCACCTATTTCATGTGCAAATACTGCCATATCCAATTCAGTTGTACCAACATCAGTGGCTGCAATATATTGCGAGGGACAATAAGGGCGTATCATTTTTGCAAAGGATTTCATCCATTCTACCTGATTTACTTTATTTGGATTTGCTATAATTCCTCCTTTAGCACCACCAAATGGCAATCCCGCTGATGCGCATTTCCAAGTCATGGTTCTTGCTAGCTTAAAAACCTCTGCAGGGGTAACGCTTTCTGCAAACCTTATTCCTCCTTTGCCAGGACCTGTTGATGTATTGTCAATAACCAAAACACCTTTCATACCAGTGTCTGGATCATATACCTGCAATACTTTTTCTGGACCCCATTCATCTATTTCAGACCATCCAGAACTATTCTTTGTATCATTTAGATGCCTATTAGATCCTATATCTGAGTGTGACAAAGATAAATCGTAATTGTTCATATCAAATTTCATTACTTATGATATGATATAATCATATAATATAGATAGAAAGTCCCAGATATTGTTAAATATCTTCATACAGACGGTACAACTAATGGCATAAATCAAAAAATTGAGTATTATCAAATAAAAAACTTAACACATTCAATTATTTCAATTATATCAAATAATTCAAAGAACAGACTTATAAAATTCTGTAATACGAGAATAGATAAAATCAAAATGTGACCTGGAGAAAAAATTCTAAATGAATTATTAGCTGAACTGAAAAAGTCCATCAAAAATGTATGGAATAAGATCCCGAACCTAAGGATTGCCAAAAGTCATAACAGCATGATATAAATCCATATTTTTTATTTGAACTCTATAAATAGTGTTATATACTATTCTGCTCGTGGAAGCACCAATTGGCCTAATACTACAGGATTTTGCAGTTATAATGATAG
This sequence comes from Candidatus Nitrosocosmicus sp., assembly GCA_035279165.1. GTDB lineage: Archaea > Thermoproteota > Nitrososphaeria > Nitrososphaerales > Nitrososphaeraceae > Nitrosocosmicus. The sequence goes on from DATEIH010000374.1 coordinate 1,781, forward strand.
TCGCCTCTGTAATGACTTTGATTTTTTATAAATTAAAGCAACCTGTAGTTATAGGATTCATAGTAGCAGGTATAATAATCGGTCCTTATAGTCCACCGTTTAGTCTCATTCATAACCTAGATGTTTTAAATCTCTTTGCTGAGCTAGGTGTAATACTGTTACTTTTTACAGTAGGTATGGAATTTCCCATTCAAAAATTAAGGGATGTCGGAAGAAAAGCAATTATCATAGCTTCCAGTGAAGCGTTCGGAACTTTAATTATTGGATTTATTGTCGCCCTATCATTGGGATTGGGTTTTTACGATAGTCTTTTTATTGCACTCGCAATATCAGTAACAAGCACTGTCATCATAATGAGAGTTTTAGGAGAACTCAACATGATGAAAGATGAATCTGCCACTTTAATATTAGGAACAACTATTATTGAAGACATCATTGTAATTTCACTGTTAGCGATATTTCAATCGACCGGAGCAAGTGGAGAAATATCAGTAAATGAAATTATGGTCTCTGTAGGAATAACTCTGGCGTTTATTGCAGGAGTATTAATAATCGGATCAAAGATCATTCCTAAACTTTTAGACATTGTCGCAAGAACCAACCAACATGATGTATTAATCGTTGCAGCAGTCGGAGTTGCTTTTGGACTAGCTTTTATATCATTTCAATTGGGAATATCTGTAGCTGCTGGAGCATTTTTTGCAGGTGTTCTTGTAGCAGAGTCTAGATCCCACGCAGTGACAAGTGTTTTAGCAAACCCTGTAAAGGATATTTTTGCAGCCCTGTTTTTTGTATCTGTTGGAGCCCTAATGGATTTTTCATTAATACCCAAGTTCATAGTGCCTGCATTAATATTGATAGCAGTCTCTATAGTAGCAAAATTCGGAACGGTTTATATTGCATCCAGACTTCAGAAGCTAAATAATCTTACTTCAACAAGAACTGCGTTAGGATGTTCATCATCTGGCGGAGAAATAGCTCTAGTTGTAGCAAAAGGAGGAATTGACGTTGGAGCAGCGAATCCCATTATTCTACCAATGATAGGAACTATGACAATCATTACAACGTTTATAGCCCCGTATGTAATCAAATATGGCTGGAAATTTACGGAGAGGTTTAACAAAACCCGAGATAAAGATGATAGACAGCAAAAACAAAAACAACATTCGACCGGATCACAGGAGGGTTCCAACGAGCCTATGTGATATGAATACTTTACCAGAACAAACAATTTTTTTGCAATTCTTCTTGGCTGTAGTATTAGATTTACAAAAAAATGATATAATGTATAAGTTGATAAATTCATAATTTGCCGACTGATTATAGATACCCTTAATACCTTTTTTGTGTATATTTGAATCGAGAAGAAAAGATAATTGATAGACTTGTCTAGAAAATCTCAAACATCTGAAACGAATTCTGCATTAAATAGCCTTGATCTTGGTACAATAGAGTTCATGAAATGGCTAATATCAAAAGATACAAATTCTGGAGATACTTTGGTAGTAGTTAAAGATTATCTTGATAATAAGTATGTAATTTTGTTTGACAAAAGTATGTTAACAAATGTTATAGTTGCGTATAGAGATGGTATGCCTTGGTGTATAACATGCAATACCGACGATTGTGGACATGTCGGTTTTGCTATCTGCCTAAAACAAGATTACGATAGAAATGAGCAAGTAATTTTTTAAGTATCACTTAGAATGCACGTTTGCTTCAAATACATATGTACCTCATCCAGTATTTATCATGCAAACCTGACATATCATAAAATTAGCACAATATTTTGAGTTTGTCATTTCTTTGATGAGAAGCGCGTCTGAAATTTCCATTTACTTTATTTTATCACATTTTGTCTTTTTCATCCACTTTAGTACGAGATCAAAGAATGAAAATTGATTTTGGATTTGAAGATTTTCCTTGGTTTGTCCCAGGCTTAGATTGAAAACAAATTCATTTGAGGATTATTCTTGTACCATGATATCAGATTTATTGTAATAATAAACATTTGGCAGTTATCTTACTATCAACAATGCACAGTCGACTTCTTCGGCAACCTTTCTTGCAACACTTCCTAATTTCCTAAACATTCCCGAAATTCCTTTATGTCCAATACTACCCATAACAATGAGATCGATGTTATTCTGTTTAGTAAAGTCAATGATTATTTCAGCTGGATCGCCTATTTTAATTTCTGTCGTAATAGAAACATTATGTTTCGCATATGTGTCCTTTACATCCTCCATAATCACAATCATTTCATTCTTTATCTCATTATGGAGCTTATTAACTAGTGGAGATATAGTCACCTGATTGTTTTTTAGTTCTATTTTTGAATAGTGAATTGGTAACGGTATTTCGTTGATAACATGTAGTACAGAGATTGGAGATTGATTGACTGCAGATAATTCTATAGCTTTTTCCAAAGCCTTGATTGACAACTTGGAAGTGTCAAAAGGAACTAATATATGGTTAAAAGGCATCAATTATCATTAAGTTTCGAACAATATAAGTAATATCAAGTAGAACAAAAAGCAAAAAAATTACTTATCTAAATGTAGGTGAGGGGATCTCTATAATTTGAAAATTACAATCAAGTTTAATCAGTAGGTTTTAATTCAATAGTAGTACACTGGATGTCGTAAGATATAAGCTAAATAGTAACTATGATTTGGCTATTAGAATTTTAATTTATCAAATTTTAAGTTGCTTATTTCCTCTCCATGTAATCCTTAAAATACATTTTAAATAATAAAAAGAAGTAGTAAAAGTGCCAAACAGAAGAGCAGACTTGGATAAACTTGCATCTGGGTTAGAGAAAGAC
>DATEIH010000375.1:0-15976 GCA_035279165.1 Candidatus Nitrosocosmicus sp.
TACCTCTCTGGCTAATGCTACATTAAATCCACCCATCTCATGCATGATGAGACCTTGATTAAAACTTTCCAAGAACATGTTCTCATTTGCAGCGCCAAGGTCATGAAAATAAAGTCTATTTGGATCTTGACTTTCGGTATACGTCTTTTTTGTTATGGCACAAATCAAAATAGGTGCTTGTTTTGCAAAGGAATTTGATTCTAGCAATACAGATTGTGCCTCAATTAATCTGCTAGGATTATCACTTGTAAAGATAATATACCGCCATGGTTGTTCATTTCTAGAAGATGGTGTCCACCTTGCTGCCTCTAAAATCGAAAAAAGTTTTGTTTTCTCCACCTTTCTTGTCGAAAATGCACGAGCACTCCATCTTTTTCTTAGTAGGTCATGAATCGGGTGATCAGTTATAGCATGATTGTCTATAATACCCTTTTCCAAATATGCTCAATAAATTAATCCATGAACGACTAATTAAGGTTCCCAACGGGTCAAACAGATTAAAAGAAATTGTAATTGGAGTAGAAGTGTGATAAATCTTATGACCAAATTATTCAGTATCACTTTCTGGAAATTGTTGATTTCCTTCTCTTGTTGTTTGTTAACTTTCTTACTTGTTGACCATCTTCTTCAATTTCTTGATCAGCTGGCTGGTTTCTAATGTTCAATTTTGCAACGCGGGGGGTAGCCATGGCAAACTGAACATGAAAGCAAGTAGATGACTGACAGAGTGAGCAACGTAATTTTTCCTCATTAAAATGGATTTCCGTAACCTTATTTTCTTTCGAGTCTTTAATATAGAGAGTATCCCTAGTGCACCCCTCCTCTGACAAAAAAGGAGCATAATGTCTTAGAAATTCATCTTTTTCTAGTATTTCATGTAGTAACTCATTTACAAATCCTCCAAAATGTTCATTAATATAGGGATTTCTCTCTCTTTCCCTCTTCCATTTACTACGTAATTCTTTTACAATGTTAACCCTTAAAGTAATCAATTCAGCAGAATTTGATCTAGGCATTTTTCTATCTATGTTGCACTAAAGTGATATATAACTTTAATAATCAATGAAGTACAGTTGATACAGCATCTTATGCAGTGTAAGACGGGTAAAGTTTTTTTATTTTTCTTACATCCTTGTCCTTTTACAGATGATGTTAAATAGCTCTTAATTCTTTTGTTAATAATGCATACTAATCTTACTATTTTAGTTTTCCTCCTCCCATTATCATTATTAGTATTGTTGTTAGGAACAAACAATATTCAAATTGATTATGTCAAAGCACAAATGAATTCGACCCACACATTCACTTCGACAAATCATACATTTGGTCTCAATTACCCGTCGGATTGGGAAATTGCCCCAAGAAATTCTACTTTCCCCTACTACGGCGAAACTACCGCATTAGTGCTTCGACCTGTGATGAACGAGTCTGTCACTCCATTAAATGAAATATTTGTTAGTATCTCAGTTAGTGATGTAAAGAGGTTGCTAGAAGACAATAAGTCATTGCCTGCAGAGTTTCTAGATAAATTAGTCGCTGATAAGATAGGTACTTTTGAAGACCCATCATCAATATACGGAAACTTGAATGTAAAGCTACTCGGAAATAACTACACAAGACTTGGTGATCAACCTGCCAAAGAGTTGACTTTTCTTGCCCAAAATCTTGGGACCTTCGAAGTGGACACATACACAATCTATAATGATCAATTATATCATGTGAATTTCGTAACTCCACAGTCAAATGTACCCGAAATGTACAAAGAGTTTCAACAAATTAAAGATTCATTTAGATTTTTGACATAGGATTTATCTACGAGTAAGTAGGTAGGGCCGCTTAATTACTTACTCATATTTTTTATCATTTTATGGAATTCTTCATCGGATACCTTGCTTTTTAATTCCATAATTTGCTCAACGTCTTTTCCTGCAAGATATCTCAACTTTGGATTATTGTCGTTTATGGCATCAAGTACAACTCTAGCAACATATTGAGGGCTTTCGCCACTCTCAATTAATTTTTTCATCCCATCGTCCATGTTATTCATATATTGAAAATATGGGGAATCAGGATCTGTTGATTTTTGTCCTAGGACAGCAGCCTTAATGAAGTTAGTTTTGATTATGCCTGGCTCTACAAGTACAGTTCTAATCCCAAATGGTTCAAGCTCATAGGATATAGATTCTGTCAACCCTTCTATAGCAAATTTTGAACTCGCATAGGCCGAACTAGTTGCGATACCAAAACGGCCGAGGCCGGAGCTTATGTTGATAATTATTCCAGATCCTTGCTTTCTCATGATGGGTAACACTGCCTGAGTGGCTCGTACCAATCCAAAATAATTTGTGTCAAATTGTAATTTGATTTCCTCTATTAAAAGATCTTCGAGAGCTCCACTTAAACCATATCCAGCATTATTAATCAGAACATCTATTGTATGTGATTCATTTACTATAGTTTCAATAGCCTGTTTAACGGACGTATCGTTTGTAACATCAAGCCGAATACATTTCAAGGGTATTTTTTCGTTATCTGCTGTAGAACTCAGGGCTGAACTTTTATGCAAATCCCTCATCGTAGCATATGTTATGAATCCGTGTCTTGCTAGCATCAAAGATGTTTCAAAACCTATTCCACTGGAACTTCCAGTCACAATCGCTACTCTCTTCTCATTCATGGATGTATGTAAAAATTCCAAATTAATAAGTTATTCAAAATCCATCAACTTACTTACCAGACAGAGATCACATATCGGTCAACTCCGGTTAATTATTATAGTAGTGGTAATAGTAGAAACGTCTAAAATTAATAGAGAATTTTAATCAATATTCTTATTGAACAGCTGCTTATATCATCTATCATCAACAAATTTATTTTAGGCAAATGAGTTAATTTGTTTATTTCTTCTTGTTTCGTCTCAAGGTTTAGTTAACAGATCTGCATTTTCAATGTTGGCTTTTCTTTGCAGAGTTCTAGATTATTCTAAGAAGGCCTAATGATTTTTAAATTCTTCCAAAGATTTATTCTCTAGAATATATCCAACTAAGGTATTTACGTATAAAAAGAATGATTATGAGTCAAATACTATTATTCCAGCTAATGCAGCCTATTAAACCAAGATCTTGATAAATCTTGTAACTATTGTAAGGGACTGTTATGATGACCGACAACAATGTCTTCTTTGATAATGATACAACAATGACAGCGCGAATCTATGCAATTCTTTGATTCCTTATGATTACAGATAGAGCAAATACATATCTTGGCTGGATCTGGTTTTGATTTAATATTTTTGAATGAAGGGTGCCGACTATACTGACTATACAACGTCATTATAATTCCTAATATAATAACGACTGTGCCAGGAAGAAAGGTTCTTGCGATCATAAGAAATAATCCCAAGCCCATCATTATTATACTTCCAATCATCAAAATATTCGTAAACTTCTCAGATCCCTATATTGTTTTATCATAAAGTTCCGCTTAATTAGTAATTTCATTTTCATTCTCATTCTCCGGGTTCACTTTCTTTTTTCTAATTTTTCTGACCTTTTCAAGGATCTGTGCCAACTGATCTTCAGAAATTTTTGATATTCTTGAATCGCATTCAATACCTTCTGCATCTAAAACCTGTTCCGTAATCTCAATAATTTCGTTCTTATGGTTAATTTCCTCTTCTGTTAACAGGTTCAAACTTGCAAATCTGAAAAAGGCGAAATCGCTCATGAAATAATACTATGTGTAGTACTAGTTATATTTATGGACTCTACAATGCCTACTTATCTATTTCGGTTATCTACTATTTAATGGTCTGGTCTATTTTCAAAAAACCCCGACTGATTTAAATTTCTCTTGTATAAATTTAATAGGTATGCCACAAGAAGATAATTTTTATTGATGCCAGAATTGCCTTAACAGAACAATGCCGATAATAACTAACGCGGAATATATTGATATACTCACTGTACAATAATGTCAGATCTCTCTCATAGATTAGAATCCATTATTTTCTTTTTAGTTGAAATACAAAAAGGATCATGTTGGATTCAATATCATAGGATAAAATCTATTTAAACCTTAATCAAGCTTTGGAGCATATTATTAAACGAGAAATTATTTGAGTATCTACTTGTTTCACAATGTTTATTTATTGCGGGAATTTCAAATTAGATGGAGAATGATATAATTGGCTGATAAAATTAAATGTTATCATATTTTAGTAAAGAAACAAAGTGAAGCATTATTGATATTAGAAAAATTAAAAAAAGGAGAAGGTTTTTCAAATCTGGCCAAGGAGTATTCTATTGACAAAGGAAGTGGCAAAAAAGGAGGCGATCTAGGTTTCTTTGGAAAAGGGATGATGGTCAAACCTTTTGAAGAAGCGGCTTTCAAATTAAAAAAGGGAGAAATTACGGCTGAGCCCGTAAAGACAGAATTTGGATATCACATAATAAAACGGTCTGGATAGTAGTAAGAGAATTTTAAAATCTATCTTCTTATTGATTGCGGTTAAATAATTTCGTACTATAATAGGCTATCTTAAATCGTAAATCCCGATCAAATGATCTTATTTTAGGAGATGCATGTAGGAATAAGTGAATATGACAAATGTTATGCTAATTCAAACACTCATATTATTATTTTTCTACCCAGCCAAAAATTAGTTTCAAGGCCGTTTTAATTCTTCTTAAATAAAATATATTTGCATTATGACAGCAGTCCGGCCTGGATAGCAATTTTACACGGGAACACGAGTACACTTACTACCTAGCAGGGATCATAATGCAAACACATTTTTTAACACTTTAGGTAATATAAACTAAAATCCAATTAAATAACCATAGTAATCTTTCATATTTGTAATGATCAAAACAATAAACATGGATTCACAAATATAGGTTAATATTCAAATCTAATTAATTCTCTTAAATGCCCATACCAATCTCCCCTTAGCACTTGTGAAGTTAAATTGATATTTTGGAAAATAAATTTTCTCGGCCAAGGATTTGGTCGTTTTGAATATGATTAGCCTTATCTGTTTGTCCTTGTTTATGGCTTGGGCCAGGCCGCTGCAAAATAGCATTATGTACTTTCCAATTCCATAACACCTGTATCGTTGATCAATACCTATTTTGTCTATTAGTAGTGCCCAGGTTGGTGTTTGATAAGATCTTTTCTCGTTTTCCTTTTCTTCGTACCGAGGAATCAATTCAAACTGCTTTCTATGTAGCCTCGTCAGATCAATGGAAAAAAAACCTATCCAATTATCAAAGTACTTTATCACATATTTTACTTCTGTCGAATCCGATTTTCTACCAAGGATGCAATTTTCGTAATATTCTTGTACTGATAGCGGGTCTTCTCCATTCGTTTGTCTGAAATCTATATTTGGAAGTTGGTGTATCTTTGGATTAAAAATCTTAAATTTTAATCCGTTAGGATCAAATTGATTCGTCTGAGTCGTGTCTGTGCTTTTCATAAAACTCGATGCCTTCAGCTAAGAATTCCTGCTCTATGGGATTAATTTTATTTTTCAAATATTCACAAATTTGAAGATATTCATCACATTCCAGGAAAATATCAGAATGTAGAGTAAACAATTTTGACATAACTATATAGCGATAAAGCACTATTAAAATATCATTAGTCGGAAATTTATTATCTCTGATTTATTGCTATACTGGATTCAGATTGCGATCATATCTCATTATGATATTAGAAAATTATTTGATGATCCATAAAAATGAAATCGTTATACTTCTTTCTGAGCACAAAATAACTTTATTTTCTGGTGTCATACCATAGCTTATTTAGTCTAAATTAGTATTCCTAGTAAATTTTTTTCGTACTTATTCAGACTAATATTGGAAATTCTGTCCAAAAGGTGTTGTATATAAAAACGATGATGAAAAATAAACTATGTATTAGCAATGAGTCAACATCAAACCGATATTAATGAACCTGTAATCAAGAATCTTTTGGAAGACAAAAACCTAGCATTTGTTTCTACTCTCATGAAAGATGGATCACCTCAGATAACCCCTACTTGGATTGATATTGACGGAACTGAAATTCTCATAAATACTGCTCTTGGTAGAGTAAAACAGAAGAATGTAACTAGGGATCCAAGGATAGCAGTTTCAATAGCAGATCGTAATAATCCTTATCATATGGTAACTATGAGAGGACAAGTAATTGACCAGATCACAGGCGAATTGGCTGACAGTCACATCGATAAAATGGCAAAAAAATATCTAAACAAAGACAAATATCCTTTTAGAGCGCCAGGCGAAAAAAGAGTCATTTTGAAGGTAAAACCTAGCAGAGTTGTGTATATCTAATTTCAGTTATAATCTGCTCAGAAAATAATAGGTTAGGTTAAAAAAAATCAAAGCTAAAAGGGGTTCAACTGGGTCTGAAATTCTTTCAATATATCAATTTTAAGCCTAACCCAAAGAATTAGACCAATAGATAAAACCCCATTGAACTGTCTGTAAATGGTGGTGAAATACTGAAATGAATTGCTATAATGTCAAAGGTTAAAAGCATGGATGGTTCTAAAAATATCCCATTTTCTGTCCGTCTATATTTTCGTATAATTTGTAGTAATTGCCATATATTACTATTATTTTTCTTGCCATCTCTCTTTTGTGAAATTGATCATTCTTTCTTTTATGACACTAAAAATGAAGTTGGTACAATCTTTACAACATGTAGATTATGTCAGAGGAATGAGTTGGATAGCTATACAAGATAGGATCATTTAGATCTTTGACTCCAAGTCCTAATCTTATAGCGATTGAGAATATGTTTATAACCTCCTCTGCATGAGGTCCCAGCAAATGAGCTCCTAATATCCGGTCACTTCCTTGCTCTATTATAATCTTAAATCCAGAGTGAGTTTCACCTAATCGCCTGGAAGAAGACCATCTAGAAGTATTATCGTGATTTACTATAAATTGCAATCCTTGTTCTATCACATCTTTTTCCATTAATCCTACCGACGCAAGAGGTGGAATAGTAAAAACAACACTAGGCAGTCCGGTATAATTAGACTTGATACTGTTTCCATTTATAATATTAGTTGATACTATATTTCCCTCGTAGGTTGCTACCGGGGTCAACGGTGCGCCTCCACTTGAGGCGACGTCGCCTGCCGCATATACAATAGGATTGGAAATACTTTGAAGATATTCATTCACCTTTATCCCCCTAGGAGTATATTCAACGCCTGCTGCCTGTAAATCAAGTTCTTTTATATTTGGCACTCTTCCTGCTCCATGAACTACCATATCAACCTCTAGTGTCTTTGTCGATTTATAATCTGCCTGGGAATTTGTTACTGAAGAATAGTGTACTACTAACTTACCATCTCCTTCAGTTGAAGAAGATGAAGAAACTATTTTATCAATTTTCACGACCTTTGTTTCCAATAGAATATCTATACCAATATTTTTACTCTTTTGAGCTAGTAAACTAACAAGGTCTGGGTCAAAGTGTTCTAAGGGTTGTTTTCCTCGATGAAAAATTGTGATCTTTTTGACACCACTTCGGGCGGCAATGTGTGCAAACTCAAAAGATATGTATCCTCCGCCGATAAAAGCAATGTTATCAGGCAGTCGAGAACTCTCAAGATCTAAAAACTGATCACTTGTGATTACATTCTCAAGACCTGGAATACCTAAATTTACGGGACTTGCTCCTGTTGCTATTACGATGTATTTTCCTTTTATAATATCATAATCGGTATCGTCATTGATGCCATTGAATTCTACTTTAATTAAGTCCCTATCCATGAATCTGGCTTTGCCATGAATAGGAACAATACCAGCCCTTGTGTAACTGTCTTCTCTTTGTTTTGGAAAAGGCTCTGTAAAAGTTCTCTTAAACTTTATCAGGTCATGCCAATTCAAATGAACCTTATCGATGTCGCTTATGCTCTTATTTTCAAGCCTCTGGATCGCATCAATTGTTTTTGCTGCCTCAACTAGAATTTTTTTTGGCTCACAGCCGCGTAAAGCACATGTACCACCAAAAGGTACCGAATCAATGATGGCGACTTTTAGTCCCTTAGAACGACAATTTGATGCTACTGTAGAGCCTGCTGTTCCTGTTCCTATTACAATTAAATCATAAAGAGTTCCCTTGTTCAATTATTACTCAATCCTAAATAAATCAAAAAAAGCGCACTACTTTAAGAGTTTGATTGTAGGCCAATATTGCTGCTTATGTTAGCTTATGTTACCTATATGGTTTTTTTTCTAGGATATGCACCTCCTTTTATGGATGTATTAGACCACATTTTTTAAAAAAACTCAATTTAACGAAATGTAAAAGCTGGTTGGTGTTTTTTAGAACATAAAAAATTTTAATAAAAGCTACATCAAATAAGCATATTTTTCCTTTTATTTGCAATGGTACCGTCGTCATTCATCTAACCTTTATGAGCCTTTGCCTTTGTATCTATCATGGAGTCATCCTTAAATGCGTCCAAAGCTTTGGAAACACTCTGTAAAAGTTTTTATCTACTAATGATAAAGTCATGTTATCAAGTCATATTATACCTCATATAGGCACATAACAAAGGAAATTATTGAATTTAATTTTTCTACAGTTACATTTTATCTATTTTTATTTGTAATTATAGGTACCTTTTCAGCCACCTCTAATTATACATCAGCTAATGCCTTATCATTTCCTGCATTCGAATTGCAGGAAATTATAAACGAAAATCATAATTGGTTTCAAACTTATGGGAATAGCGATCTTAATCTAAAAAACAACTATACTGACATATTAGCTGTAAATTATCTTAGCGATGGTGAAATCCTAAATGCCACCCTTTGGTTGAATGCTGGTATTAGTAATTACACTGATTTTAGTTTGAAGAAGCCCTTTAATAGAATAACTTATGGTATGCTTATAGATGCTGATTCTAATTCAGAAACAGGATATAGAGGAGCAGATTATGATTATTATGTCGAATTATTAGGTGGACATCTTAGTGTATATCTATATCAACTCTCCTCGACAGGAGGTTACAAATTAATAGCTTCAAACCCAAACTTCACGGAATCATATGATCCCTCTGGCGCATTACTGGCTTCTGCAGACTTTGCATTAGATCTGGATGCTATAAATAATCCTGATAAATATAATTTACTTTTTTATACTGCAGAATCATTTCGGTCCAACGAAGTGAGGCAATTTACAAATTGGGTTAGCATTCCACCGCCTACATTACACGTAACAACTACTCCAGAGGATATTTCGATAAGCCAAGGAGATAGTATGATGGTCCCAGCAAGAATAAAATCTAGTACTGGATTTTCAAATGACGTAATTAACATTACACTAGCAGAAGATAATAATAGCGAGTTTGCCCTGGCATCAGGTTTTAACTCTAGTGAAATAATTGTAAATGTGGAAAGAAACCAGCCCCCGTTGTTTAAAATTTATGTTCCCAAAGATACTCCTTTGGGTATTTATTCAATTCCTTTGGTTGTTACTATAAGAGAACCTTCTGAGGCTGTAATAACTAAACCGATAAATGTGGATTCATCTGCTGGAAAAGTGAATCCAGAACTTGAAATCTCTAAGGTGTATCCAACAGTGGGTTATTTAACTAAACCAATAAATCTGACCGTTTCTGTAATAGCCCCAAAGTCTATAAATGATCAGTTCAAGGAGTTTTGGGGTACGTATGGGTCGTTTATAGCTATTTTTGCCGGTGCTTTTATTGGTGCTTTTGTGAAAATGATATTTGACAAACGAAAGAAGGAAAATTAGATTGGCTTAATTATAGATTTCTATCCCTTATTTCCTGTGTCACGTATCCAATCAGGATCCGGATTTTATATATTATACATCAACAATCAGTGTGACCTAAGAGAAGGAGTACAAAAGTTTTCAAGGGCTCACAAATTACACTATGATTATTAGTAAATTCTTGGTTTCCAGTCTACCTTGTTATCCTTTTTAAAAAACTTTTTTACAAACAGAGCTTAGAAACAACTGGCTAGTACTTAATCTAGATTCAAAAATTGAATCACATCTCATTTTGCACAATTCCTTTTCTTATATTTCTTATATTATCCATTTTGATTAATAGATAATGATCTATTGATTATTTAATTAGATAAATTATTGTATTCTTACAAAATTTTGTTAATAGTTGTTTTAGTCTTTACCGAAACAACTAACATTAAGACTTAGAGGCGTTTGATTTAGTCTTTGAATATGTGAATATATTTCCAGAATTCCTAGATACGTTGTAATCCCTACAATAAGAGTACTTGAGTTTTAAAAGACAAGTAAAAAATGTCCGTAGGGACATCTTAACTTCTGTTGAAATCTTTTGATTTTTTATCGGGTTTGAAAATACTTTGGTATATGGCTATGAAAAACATAATTTTTGTCTCAAATCACAAAGAATCTTATTTTAACAGCTAAATATATCAGAGTATGATCTAGTTCAATTATTTAATTATGACAATTCTATCAGGCCTCCGAATAGGATGATGCTAAACTATATAGGAATAAATTCCTGTTATTATCTCATTTTGTTTAACAAATTTTCCTTTACTTTAGGCCATTCTTCTTGAATAATACTATAACAAGCTGTATCTCTTATCCTCCCATTTCTCATTATTCTGTGATTTCGCAAGATCCCATCCTGCTTTCCGCCTATCCTTTCAATTGCTTTTCTTGATACTTGGTTTAAAACGTCGGTTCTTATTTCTACTGCTATGCAGTTTAGCTTTTCAAATGCATGTCGTAACATCAAAAACTTTGCCTCAGTATTTACTGGAGATTTGCGATAAGATTTTGCTATCCATGTGTGGCCTATTTCTACCCTGTAATTCTGGTGGTCAATATTAAAGAATCTTGTTGTCCCCACTATGGTTTTCAAATTCCTATCGACTATGATGAAAGGTAAAGTATAATTGTCGTGTTTTATCAGATTCTGCAGGTACATAGACATTTCTTCGATGCTAGGGAATGAAGAGTAGGGGTTTTTCCAAATTTCTCCGTCAGCTGCTGCGCTACATAAACCATTCAAATCGTCATATATAGGTGGGCGTAGTACTATATGGCTGTGCTCTAGAGTTATTTCATGGATTTCAAGCATATATCAAACAATATCCCTTATTAATCACTACTTAATTAAATCGGATACTTTTATACTTCATTCAATTATTTCCTGATAACTACCAATTTGCAGTTACTGTATTAAGGCTAAGAAAATAACAATAAAATAAATCATGAAAGAATTAAGGTCGACGGGCTGCCGAACTGCCCATTGATAATCAATATTCAAATTCGATAACAAACATATCTTGATTTAGAATGAGGTTTTAATTTCGTCTATATTTATGAGCAAGCGTATATGCATATAGATAAGGCTCATTACCAAATTCTACAAAAAGAAATTTAATCAATTTTGAATTTTATATACTAGTCTTTGATAGGCAAAAGAAAGTTTCACAAAGTTACTAATGCTAGTTGAATTCTGTATAGAGCGCCGATATGACTTTTATAACAACATTGTAATGCCTCTAGATTTAGCCATGGCTTACCGAACTTGAAACTTGGAGACGACTTTTCTACACTTTAAGCTTGCAAAACGAGGACTTGCAAATAGAAAATAAAATCATTAGGCTTTCCCTTTAAGAAGATGTTATAATAATTGGTTTTTTATCTACCTTTAACCGTGTCGTCTTATGCCTTATCTAAACAACACATCCCAGTTATTTTTTATAAGGGACTAAATCCATAGAAACAGTATTATATTTATAACTTTACAATCTACGTAATTGGGATAGAGAAGAGTGACTATAGAGCTATCAGTGGGTGCAATAATAAGATATCAATCAGTTGAATTTAATAGGGATCATTCAGAATTTCTACTTTTGAGAAATAAACGTGGGTTTTGGGGATTTCCTCAAGGTCATAAAGAAAGAGGAGAAAATGAAATCCAGACACTACAGCGAGAAGTGCATGAAGAAACTGGGATAGTTGATATGGACATCCACCAATACATTGGAAAGATTCAGTACAAATACTTTCGAGCCGATGGAATACGATCAGAGAAAGAAGTAAAATTTTATTTTGCAACTACTCCGGTTAGAGAAGTTGTCATATCAAATGAACACGAAGGATTTAAATGGACAACCTATCAAGACGCGCTTTCACTTTTGGACCACCGTCAACTGAAATCTATCATACTAAAGGGTAGAAGAAGAGGCCTTTATTGACAGGCATGTTTAGGAAGAGGCAGTCCTACTCTGCATACTCTAAATGCTATGAAAATAATTTTATACCTACGTTATATTAATAGAAGCGGATATAGATTAAAAAATGGTTGCTGGAAAAAGAATTGTGCTAACTGCCGATCGTAGTTTGATGACCAACTATAGAGGTAATTTTCTTTATGGGTTCATTGCATGTGGACCATATGAACTTGTTCCTGAATTTGTTTTTGATAAACTTTTTTGTCCAAGTGTTGAAACTGATAAGAATACTGGAGAAATTAAGGTTGCTCAATGTGGTTTGCGTCGTATCGAAAGTGCTTTAATGCGAGAGTACGATAAAAATGAGGTATTTCTAGCACACCCAGAAATGTTAGAAAAATGCATCGGACCACAAACTAAAGTAGTAGGGATAAACGTTATGGACCCGTTGGGGATGGCTCCGGTTACCACCACAATGTCACCTGAAAAATTATCTTATGTAGCAATGAAATTTAAAAAAATGTGTGCTTCTATAATTCAATTAAAAAAGAAATATGATTTTAAAGTTGTCGTGGGAGGTAATGGATCTTGGGAATTGGCCAAACCTGAAAGGATGAAGATTCACGGAATTGATACAGTAGTGATAGGTGAGGCAGACGAGTTAGCATTAGATTTGTTTCATGATCTAGAAGCTGGGGATGCACCAGAATTACTTCATACTTTTGTGCGTAACATAGAAAATATTCCCGTAATCCGTGGTCCAACAATCAACTCATTGATTGAAGCGATGAGAGGTTGTGGCAGGGGTTGTGACTTTTGTGATGTCAATAAAAGATCTAAGAAAGACATCCCATTAGAGAGATTGCAAGAAGAAGCTAAAATAAACATAAAATATGGTTTCGATTCAATCTGGCTACAGTCCGATGAAATGTTACTTTATGGCTGCGATAATAAAGATTTCGTCCCAAACCAAGATGCCATTTTGGGAGTATGGAAAGGCCTAAAATCAGTGGGAGCCAATTTCGTAGGTACTACTCACATGACTTTGTCGGCAGTTGCTTCTTCGCCTGATTTGATAAAAAATATTTCGCAGGTTAATGATATGGAAAACAATGGTCGATGGCTTGCGACCAATCTAGGAGTTGAAACTGTTGCGCCACGGATGGTAAAAAAGCACCTTGGAGTAAAAACGAGGCCTTTCCAACCGGAAGAATGGGGATCAGTTGTGCGAGAGGGATGCAAAATACTAAATCAGAATCATTGGTTTCCAGCATTAACATTAATAATTGGATGGCCCGATGAGACACCCGATGAGACCCAATATACTATTGACTTGATCCAGGATTTCAGACAAATGAATATGAGGGGATTGGTGGCACCATTGTTGTATCAGGATTTCTCTGAGAAAAATTCAATGCACTTTGGAAATTTGAACGAATCACAATTTGCCCTCTTTTGGACATGTTGGCAGCATAATCTTAGGGTAATAAGCGATATTATCCCCATAATTATACGCAACAAATCTTATGGACCTGCGATGAAGGTGTTTATGGCAATGTTGATAAAATTCGGAACATGGGCCATCATGAGATATTTACGGGGACTATCTAAAGGTCTATTTGAAGGCAGACCTGCAGAAGATATAATTGCAAAGTATGTGAGACCACGTTCTGTCACTGCTCCTATGCCTCCAAAATTATAAAAAAAACGAGTTTATTTTAAAACTCTAATTTTATGCCTTATTTACATTTGACATGACTTAAAAAAATACAAGTTATTTATCGAAATAAATTGAGATGAGGCAAAAATATTATGTTGAACTAATTTGACTTAATGCTGCATCTGCTATTGTGTCCCTTTTAGGGGTAATTACAATGAAATAGTTCTTATCTGCTCTTTCCATGACGTTGACTATTTTGTGTTTTTTTGCAGAGATATCAAATTCGTACATTCCATGCTCAAGACTTCCCTTTGTATAAATCATGAGCAACGTTTCCCCTGATAACGGGGTAATGGGGACCATCGAAAAAACATAACCCTTGTAAGAGCTAATGGGTAGGATTTGTTTCATATAGGGGGCCACAGAAACCAAATAAATCAAAACATCTTCAATGGTTTCGAACTCTTCAAATTCAAATTTCATTTAAATTAAGTATTTGAAAGAAGGTTAAATAAACTTTAAAAAAAAGGATTATCCGTACGATTCAAACTTTACGTCAAACGAACCATCCTTTCTCTTGTTCCTTTCAGTAACAAAACCCTTTGGAACAAGGGAATCTAAAACACCATCCACAGTGCCCTGCCAACCACATACATAAAATGATGTATTTTCTGGAGTAATTTTCTCCCCCACTAGTTCTTCCAGAGGAGATTTATCCTTGCCTGGCTTTGGGCGAAGAAAAGTCTCTACTCTACCCTTATGTCCATTCCATGATCTATTGAACCATTCCTGGGGTCTGCTGATGCTCGCTCGATACCTAAAGTTCCATTCGTTATCTCCTCTATCCAAGCTTTCTGCCTCTAGATCAGTTAATAATTCTCTGTAACTTAGCTCATCGACATAGCTTGCACCATGAAGCACTACAATTTGCCTTTTAGTTCCTCTTGATTTGAGGTGCATTGAGTATGATATAAAAGGGGCCAAACCTGTTCCGCCACCAATTAAGACTAATCGCCTATTATCTGGACTACCATCATGCATTTTCTCATTAATTGTAAAAATACCTGTGGGCTTAACCCAATTGATTTCATCACCTTCCCTCTTGTCAAATAATTGAGTGGTAAGCCTTCCAGGTAGCGGTTTTTTAACCCATCGTACCACAAGCTCAAAATGTTTTTTTTGTTCTGGAGGTGAAGCAATTGAATATGCTCTCCTTATTATCTTACCTTCATTAGGAACATTTAAACCCAAGGTAACAAACTGACCCGGTTTAAAGTCTGGGACTTGACCCTCGTTTGGTTTAATATGAAAAATCGCAAGGTCTTCCTTTAAAACCCTGATGTATGAAACAGTTGCCTTATTGTCTACTACCATAATATTCTCTGTTTTGAGCCAAGTTAGTTAAATATTTTGTTCTTGTTATTCTTAAAGTAATATATATTATTATTTCTGGTCGAGTAATTGTGATACTCACAATGATTTTGTCATGATGTCTCATGAATTAAACTAAATTTGGAGTCTATGAAGAGAAGCGATCATGTATAGCTTATATACATTTGATTTAGTTGAATTTTTTGATTATATTATAGTACGGGGAACCCTTATGTCTCTCTATACACTTTTGACAAATCGATTTATCGCCGTATTTTTTGTGACAAGGGCAATCGCATATCAAATTTATGTTGGATCCCAAGTAATATTGTATGAGAATTTGATAGAACATATAAATCGTTTTATGCAGTTTGTGTGAATCATGAATTTCAAAAATGAACGATAGTCCACAGTCACAAACCAGTTTCTGTTTATTCAGTAGCATATTTTCAATTTACAAATAGTATTAATGGCATAAAGATTCCGTAGTTTTCCAATTCGATCTCCTATTAAAAAGGATATCAATATTTCTATATAGTATAAAGTACTTTTCGAATATGACTGAAATATTGGCTGAATCAATGCGTTCTCTTATCTCCAGGTCTGTTATAACTTCTCAAACTTGTAAGAAATTTTTGGCTTTTGATGGTATTTCATCTACCAATCTTTTGCTGAAAGATCAAGCAGGAAAAGTGTTGCTTAATTGCAAGAA
>DATEIH010000376.1:0-10863 GCA_035279165.1 Candidatus Nitrosocosmicus sp.
CAAAGACAAGAAGATGGTCCTAATAAAAAATAAAAAATAAAAAAAGAGTATATTCCTAAAAAAATAATTCAAATAAAAAAAACAAAAAAACAAATTCAGGGTCAGCAAATGGTAAAATCAAATCATCTCATTTTTATTGTATATTCATACAGCCACCGTATCATCATACCCTGTATTATTGAACTTTAGATGTTAAAGACTTTATTAAATATTAACTTGGCCCTGTTTCTGGAATCCTCATTCACATGCACTATTACTAAACCCTGATGTGGTTGTCCATAACAAATTACCCAATTGTCAGGCGAGTACATTAGAAATGGAAGCGCAATCAAGTCTTCCTCACCTTCAATAATGAATTTGATTTTGTTTTCGAATTTGCTTTGAGTTAATTGTAGTATTTCTCTGATTATGTGCTCGTCAAGCTCCCCTGGTTTATTCTCAAAATGTAAAACTTTGTCAGCAGGATATTCAAATATCTTGTTTTTTTTTATCCTTTTTTCTTTTCCATCTATAACCGAGATGTCAGGAGTATAACCTAGATGTACCAATTTTTCAGTAGTAGTATCTCCTACTGTTATTATCTTGCGTGATCCTTGAAGTTCTTGGTCTAAAGACTCTTTATTGACATTATCGTCCTTGATTAATACCCCAAAAGGCTCCTTTAAAAGATTCAATTGTGATTGATTGATTTTCAAATTCTCATCTCCTAAAACTTTCAAAATTTTAAAATGATTTTCTTTTTTTGTTTTTTATCCTTGAGGACGGCTTGAGTAATTTTAATTATTAATCAAAACTCTATGATTTTTGTTGTTCTTTTTGTTGTTCACTTTGCTGTTCCTTTTCTTGGTCCATCAATTCTGATGCAATAACACTTATTCTCCCAGCAGTTATTTTTGAGATCTTGTTAAAAGCCTGAGCATACTCAGAGGTAGGTTCAGAAATTATGACAGATATTCCACTATCACTTCCTTTCATAATCTGGGTTGTCAATGGTATCTCGCCTATAAAAGGAACTTTGAATTGTTCACTAATCTTGATTCCTCCGCCTTCTCCAAAAATGTGTATTTTATCATCACAGTTAGGACACTTTAGATAGCTCATATTTTCTATTACACCTATTATTGGTATGTTTAATTTGTTGAACATGCCGATGGATTTAACAGCTACATTCATGGCAACCTCTTGAGGGGTTGTCACAATAAGGATCCCAGTAATGGGGATCGTTTGAGCCATAGTAAGTGGAGCATCACCCGTCCCAGGTGGCAAATCTATAATGAGATAATCAAGCTCGCCCCAGTTTACGTCTGTTATGAACTGTTTAACTATACCTGCAATAATTGGTCCACGGTATATACCTGCTTGCTGAGATTGTTCATAAAAGAATCCCATGGACATTACTTTGACATTTTCAGCAATGGGAGGTTGAATTTTACCCTCTAAAACCTCTGGGACATCTTTTAATCCCAACATCAAAGGCACACTGGGACCATAAACGTCTGCATCTAATATGCCAACTTTAGCACCTGACTTTGCAAGGGCTACTGCCAAATTTACCGAAACAGTAGTTTTTCCTACTCCTCCTTTCCCACTTGCAACTGCTATAATATTTTTTACTCCAGGTAGGATCTGATCCATAGTTATTGTCCTGCCTTCCATCACTCTAGCGGTGACCTTCAGATCCAGATCTTTGATTCCCAAATTTGATATAGTATTTCGCACATCCTGTTCAATTTCACTATTAAATGGACAGGCGGGTGTAGTTAATTCCAATGTGAAAGCAAGTTTATTTTCATTAATGGTAATATCTTTTATCATACCCATAGAAACTATATCTTTGTGTAATTCAGGATCTTTAACAGTCTTTAAGGCACTAATGACTTTATCTACGGTAACCATGACGATATAAAAATCGAGTTATTATTCTATTTAAATCATTCATTCTCAAAAGCAAGAATGAAAATTGTCAAAACAGTATTTAAGGGTAGATTTTCCCATATAATTAATCAAAATTAAACATAAAGTTCATAAACTGATAGTTCTGGATATCATTTATCTTTATTATGTTTGCTATAGCACATATGTCCGATGTGGTAAGAATTCCACCTAGTGCGCTAACTAATTCTCTCAAGTTAACTGCAATTGGCATCCTAAAGGAAAAGTACGAAAGTATGGTCAGTTCAGACTTAGGTTATGTTATTTTGATAATAGATGCAGAAACTAATGCTGTAGGCAAGGTTATTGCTGGAGATGGGGCTACTTATCACAAAGTAAATTTTACAGCATTAACGTTTTATCCTAAACTTCACGAAGTCGTAGAGGGTGAGGTAGTAGAAATTACCGATTTTGGTGCATTTGTAAGAATAGGCCCAACTGATGCTCTTTTACACTTATCTCAGATCACTGATGATTATTTAAAAAGCGATGTTAAGCAAGGTTTGATTTTATCAAATCAATCTGAAAAAACATTACGAATAAGCTCCAAAATACGTGCAAGAATTACAGCAATTAGCTTAGGAAAGAGCGCATCAATGGGTAAGATAGGGATCACATGTAGACAGCCATTTCTTGGAGCATTAGAATGGGTTGAAAAAGAGATACGACGAGCCCAAGGCGGAGCAAATGGGGAAAATTCCACCAGCAAGGATAATAATGCTGATAAAAAAGGCAGTGCAGACAGTTCACAAGCAAGAACTGCAAAAAAAGACAAGAGATAAAAATTATAACGAGTAGTGATTTTGTTGGTAAGAGAATACGCCTGTAAAAAATGCAAGGCCTTAACCACCGGAAAAATGTGTCCAGTTTGTAAGTCTACAGAATTATCTAAAGATTGGTTTGGAATTTTGTTGATACTTGATCCAGAAAAATCAAAGGTCGCATCTACTCTGGAGATATCTGTTCCTCATAAATATGCCTTAAAAGTTACATAACTTTTTTGAATTGAAAAATTATAACGATTTTTATAATTCAAACTCCAGAGATTTAAATCCACAGCAAAGGCCAGGGCAAAAGAAGGATGGGAAACAGGGGCGAAAAGGGCATGGTAGTAGTACATTACTATCAGAGATAGAAACAAGAACCACATTGGTTGGCTTTTTAAACGAGGATATTGGCACTGGAGACATTACTAGTAATTTACTGATTCCAGAGGAGATGTCATCTAAAGGAACAATCGTTTGTAAGGATATCGGAAAAAATATAATAGTTAGTGGACTTTTAGAAGCAAAAATTATTTTTGATATTTGTGGATGCGAAGCAACCCTGTTAGTTGAAGATGGATCAAAAATTGCAAAAGGAACAGATGTCCTAGCAGTAAAAGGATCATCAAGATCGATTTTAAAAGGAGAAAGAACTGCACTTAATCTTTTGATGCGTATGAGCGGGATTTCGACACAGACTAACCAGTTTATCGACAAATTAGGGGAATTATCAAAAACCGTAAGAATTTCTTCAACAAGAAAGACTGTTCCAGGATTGAGGTATTTTGATAAAAAGGCCGTTGTCATCGGGGGTGGCATATCCCATAGGATACGACTTGATCAACTGATACTAATAAAGGATAACCATATTGCGGTTGTTGGTTCCGTGAAAAAGGCTATTGAGATGGCCAAGTCTGTGTATGGAGATAAAAGAAAAATAGAATGCGAGGTAAATGATTTTAACGGTATAGTTGAAGCGATAAAATCAGGCGCCGACATAGTAATGCTAGACAATTTTAAACCAGAAGAAGTCAAAGAGTCATTAACTAGAATCAGAAAACTAGGCTTACGCAATAAAATCATTATCGAAGTTTCTGGGGGCATAAATTTGGATAATATCTACGAATATGCTGCTGCAAAACCAGATGTTATTTCAATTGGATCATTGACTCATTCGGTTCAAGCAATAGATTTCAGCCTTGAAATTCCCAGATAATACTAAATGTAATTTTTTTGGTTACGGGCTCCATTAATTTTTTTCTAGTCTTAGCAAGCTATAATGCATTGAAGCAGTTGCATCAAAAGTAGTGTGTTTAATAGTGATATCAATACGAATAATCGGCATTCCCTTTCAATGGAAGATATTGGAAGATATCAAGGCCAGATAGACTTATAGCCTAAGTGCAAGTGCCAGTGCAGGGATTGTTCGAACCTAAATCATAATAGACAGATGGATTAAAGAATATGACCTAGATAATTAGAGAACAAGAATAAGAATAAGAAGTTTACTAAAATAAGGACCCGGTTGCTGTCCTAGGGAGAATGGTTAAACCAGATCGGTTGAATATTGTTATTATTAGAATGTCAATGCGAATGAATGAATAATCATTCAGAGCATTATAATATAGCAGGTTATTGCTCGTCCTCGATCCAATTTTTTTCTAATAAATATATATTAAAAGACTACCAAACCATCCAAATGAAAATTCTCTGAATGGAAGTGCAAAAAAACAATACTAAATCAAACCAAAGATCATTAATTAATTATTTCAGATCACCTCACTGGTTCTAATGAGCTGCATAAACTTGCATACATCTTAAAGCATACATCGTTCATACAAAGAACAGAAAATTCATAAAAGTGTATAAAAAAATTTATCAACCTGTTTATGTGAAGGCTTGAAAAAGGAGGATGATTGAAAGATAAACGCACAATCACTAGACTTGATGGTTATATCGTTGTTTTGTTAATCTCAATAATTACTTTGTCACCTGCCTTTTTAAATACCGAGAAGGTATTGGGGCAATCGACAGTGACTTCTATCAAAGTAGGAGAGCATCCGCAGAATGTAGAATACAACCCAAGCAATGGTAACATGTATGTTTCCAATTTTGATACAGGTGACATATCCATAATGGATACCAACACCAGCAAGGTAATTAACACAGTACAAGTAAATGGCAGCCCTAATGCCTTAGAATATAATCCAAGGAATGGTAACATATATGCTAGTAACTTGGATCAAATATTTGTAATAGATAGTAATACAAACAAGGTGATCCATACTATTAATGCAGGAGATAGTCCACAATCTTTGAAATATAATCCAAGCAATGGTAACATGTACGTAGGCAACTTAGGAGAAGTTGTAGCGATAGATAGTAATACAAACAAGGTGATCCACACTTTACGAATACCTCATGGGCCAACCTTCCTCGAATATAATCCAAGCAATGGTAACATGTATGTAGTTTCTAATCCAGAATCAGATCAGGATACAGAGGCAAACGCTAAGGTCTTGATGATAGATAATGCTACAAATAAGATTAGCCATTCTATCAGTGTAGGAGAATATCCAAGTTTTCTTGAATACAACCCAAGCAATGGTAACATGTATGTAGCCAACTCTGAATCGGGAGACATATCGATAATAGACAGTAAAACCAACAAAGTGATTCACACAATACAAGTAGGTAGAGATTCGAATGCTAGTCCTGATACTTTGGCATTTAATCCAAATAATGGTAACATGTACGGTACCTCTATTTCTAACTCCGATGATAGCAGCAGTAATGTCTTTGTAATAGACAACAGCACTAACAAAGTTATACACACTATTGATGGAGGAGATAACATGCATAACCTCGTATACAACCCGAGCGATGGTAACATGTATGGCACCTCTATTTCTAGTTCCGATGGAAGTGGTAAAGTCTTTGTAATTGATGGGAAAACTGATAAGGTGCTTCAAATCGTTGATGTCGGAGATAATCCAGTCGATATAAAGTACAACCCAAGCAATGGAGGTATCTACGTGGTTAACGAAAATTCAGACGATGTTTCTTTGATAACCACAACCAAGACAAACTCCACAAACTGAAAAAATATAGCGATAAGAATACACTAGTAATAATATTGGACCATAAATTTTATTATTATAGTTGTCATTTAGAAATTCAATTCATACATTGTCGTCATTGTTGTCAAATCCATATAAAAATTTCATCACTGCCACAATAATTTTGTATCAGTCCTTTATCAAGCTATTTAATATCTACCATAGTTTGATAAATACCACAATTAGGATTTATCTACATTAGCATTTGACTAACTGTATGTGTCAAAGAAATCCTGTGAGGTTTTATCTCTATTTATCCAATCAGTGAGCTGTTGTTGGAGGGCCAGTCAACTAAGAAGGACAGAGTGAAAAGTAAAGTAAATTACAATAAATCAAAAATAAAAGTTACACTTCTATTAATGATATTCTTAAATAACTAGCAATTTTATACTGCTTAGTGTTAAAAGATATTCTTTATTCACAGATGATTTCCTTCAAGCTCTATTGTGGAATTTTAATTCTCTTTGGAGTTGTTATTACTGGTATCACAGCATACAATCCTGAAAATACTCTCTCCTATGCAAGGTATGAAGCTAGTGATTCCACTTATCAAATAGAAATATCGCAACATTACCAACCTAAAATTATGTCTATGAGCAATCAAGTTGAACCATCTTTTTCAAAAATATCAAGTGCGAATGTTAGTCCTTCTCCTACTATGAGCACTGACAGTAACAGTAATATTAGTACATTTACAGAGAACTCTGAATTTAAAAAAGACATTACTGGAAAATATACAAATCCTAAATATGGTATAACAGATTTTGAAATTCCCTCGGGTTGGTTTGCAACAGAAAGTATGAACGGGGATAACGGTATTGTCCTTACTATGCTTCCAGGCACAACTGAAGAATTTTTTACAAAGTTAAATTCTCTATCTAACAATGAAACATTGCCTGTAATGAACCTTATAGTCCAAGATAGAGAAGATTTAAGAGAAAGACAAGTGTCATCCTCTTTGTATAATACTGAATCATCATCTATTTCCACCGAGTGTACAGAATTAGCCTCAAATTCAACCATCACAATAAATGATAAGCACTTTCAAATTTCAACAATGAAATGTTCAACAGCCGATAAAGCACCTATAGGTGAGGGTATTGACTTTGGTCATGATGAAATAACAAAGTCTTACAAATATGATTCACCAGCCACAATGTATGTCCTGCAATTGTTATTATCTAGCGACTATTCATCAAATAAAATAGTAAATGATGCATACTTATCTAAATTCCAACCTGTCATAGATGACGCAATTCAAACATTAAAAATAGGATAATAATTAAAGATTTTGATTTGGTCATTTTCCATTAATTCTACAATACTACATGTCAGGACCATGGTCTCTCTTTAATTATTATGCTATATGTTACAAAATGTCAATAAATAACTGAAAATATTTACTATTTATCTATAAATTATATCTAAGTATGCTAAATAATATCTTATCTATTTAATGTATGTTTCGAATTAGAGAATATGAGCGAATCATCTTCTAATTTTGTATCTACTCAAAAAATACCACAAGAAGCTTTACAACTTAACAAATTGACTAAGGTATCTTCAGGATATTTAGAAATTTCTGCCTTTAAGAACTCTGATACCCATAGAGGATATTTTTGTTATAATTGTATATATTTTATGAAACCAAATCACTGTGCAATTGTTACCGATGAAGGTCAGGATGTAGATGGTAATGTATCTGATATGATAGCTCCCTATGGCATATGCTCGCTTTGGACACCAAATGAAAAGGAAATAAAGTGAAATGTCTGATAAAAATATAATCGAAAAGGCTGCAGATGTTGTTGGAAATATTACTAAATTCCAAAAGCAATCAAAGTTAAAATCAGCCTATGTCGAACGTGAAGAATTTAAAAATTCAAATCTACATGCAGGTTATTTCTGTTATAATTGCATTTACTGGATTGATTCTATGGGTGGAAAATGTATGATAGTTGACGACGAAGGACCTGATGTATTTGGAAGGGTATCTAAAATAATTGCCCCGCATGGATGCTGCAATGGATATGAGTCAAATCCAGACAAAATTCATAAAATAGCCTGACCAATCTAGCTGATTCTCAAATTATGTACTATAACTAAAAAGGTCAGTTGTATCTAAGTTTCAAATATGAGAAAGTAATAAGCTACGTAGAACTATTCTCATCCTATTGGAATATCGCTGTGTATTATTTGTCTAGAATTTGAGCCAATATTGGATTGTGGCAAGTATAAATTGTAATAACCGTGTTGAACTGTATATTTGACTTTTGAAAGTTTGAATAATTATGAATAAAATCTCTTGTATTGGGATTTTCACATTTAAAGTAATCCACCTTTAGGAATAGTTTTGCTCCTCTACCAAGTAAAGAAAAATTGAATATATAAGGTGTAAATAAATAAAAGGAAAAATCATTTTTTCATATATTCTTCCATTTAAGAAGACCACTGTTTAAAGTGCCTATTTGTATTATTCCTAACACATGTGCTCCTCCCAAATCGAATCCAAATTCTAAACTTGTTTTATATCGTTGAACGCTGTGATTAGATTCAACATTGATTCCTGTCCCTACGGATGAGAACTGTTACTAATAACTATATATAATTTTGAATGACATTTTGGGATAACGGGCCATATGACAAAGCAGCAATAAAAATGATGAGAAATTCGTAGATTTACACATTTATTATTCTAATAATATGACCATGAAAAGTCTTAAATTATTAATTTGCATTATTAATCATATCATGAATAACATTACGGATACAAAGCCAGGTTCATCGGGATCAACCACATCTTCAGAAAATACCAAAGCTATAAAAGAAATACAGGAGAAATTGAAGGAAATTGTACCCTCTTTACATGATTCAGTTAATCTAACTACAATCAAGGATCTGGAATCACGTGTATCTAGTTTGGAGGAGAAAGTAGATCAAATTACAAAGATTCTTGAATCTAGAAAAATTAACTAATTGATAACTAGAAGGTACTATAGACTCTTTTAGATAGCATAAAGACAATCATTAGGATCGGGAGATTCTTTCCCACCATAATGTGTTTCTCCTTGGATGTCATGAATTTCTCCAGTTTAATCTCTGGATCTATAATAACAGATCACAATAATAGATTGTGGCAAACCTTTGTCATAATTATTTTAATAATTAATTATCCAATACGTTAGAGCACGATGTACTACAAATTATAAAATTATAAAATCATAAAATGCCAAATAAAATAAAAACAATACAAATATCTTTATGTCAATATGAATATATTTTGATTATACGAAATCAAAGTTTATAGTATAACATACCCACTACCACAAGGAACTTAACTTAACTTAACTTAATCCCCATGGATGGAGAAACAGTTACTAAATTATGGATTGATACTCTTGGGCTGGGAAATCAGTAGAGTTTTTGGATAGGTAGGTGTGATGGCTTTTTTTGTACCATATTAAGTCCGAGATCGTTTCATACACCCATGGAGTAGGTCAAGAGATTGCCAGCATTCTTTCTATTGGTATTATGGCTTTTTTCGCTACTTTTTCAGGAACTTTAACTTCATAAACATCATTAAGGAGTGAATTGTATACTTTTTCCATAGTTATTTTTTTCATATATTTGCATATTGCGTCTTTTTTTACAGGAATAAATTCTTTAGAGGGATTTTCTTCTTGCATCCTATGAAGTATTCCTATCTCTGTAGCTATTAGGAACTGATCGTTTTTTGATGAGCTAGCCTCTTTCATCATTCCTTCTGTTGACAATATTTTACAATCTCTATTAATATCCCCTTTAGATACGTGATAAAGTGCAGAGGATGTACAGCTACATTCAGGGTGGACTAAAAATTCTGCTTTAGAATATTTTTGTAACATCAAATTGATATCTTTGTCTGTAATACCGGCATGTACATGACATTCACCTGGCCATATCTTGATATTATCCCTTTTTGTTACTTCTGCAACATATGCTCCCAAAAACATGTCGGGCAAAAATAGGACGGGGGTGTGTTTTGGAATACTCTGTACGACCTTTACTGCGTTAGAGGAGGTGCAGCAATAATCCGATAAAGCTTTTATCTCTGCAGATGTATTCACATAGCTTACAACCATAGCATCCGGGTTTTCACCTTTCCATTTTAAAAGTTCCCGTGGATTAATAGAAGAAGCAAGTGAACATCCAGCTTCTAAATCAGGTATCAAGACTTTCTTGTTTGGACTAATTATTGAAGCTGTTTCAGCCATGAAATGGACACCACAAAATACAATAGTTGAAGCATCTGTTTCACCAGCTAATCTAGATAATTTAAGAGAATCTCCAATAAAGTCAGATATATCTTGAACTTCAGAAATTTGGTAGTTATGAGCGAGAATTATAGCATTTTTTTCTTTTTTTAGCCTTTGGATTTCTTCTGCGTATTCTAGTTTCAGTACTGACATTACTTGCAAGTCAAATTAGGAGATTCTTTAATTTAAATAATGGTGATTTAGTATCTGATTGCCATGAATATTTTTATTCGGGTAATTGTTGCCTGTAATATTCTAATTTCAAAATGCATATAATAAATATGAGTTTCAATATTAAGATATTATGCCGACTCACGGATCATTAACTAAAGCTGGAAAGGTTAGAGGTCAAACTCCCAAAATACAAGCACGTGAAAGAACTAGCCCTTCATCTAAAGTTAGGAATAAGAATAATTTTGTAAAAAGATTTGAAAAAAGGATTCAACCAGGACAGAAAAAACCAGAAAGAATGCACAGACGTTAAATAGCTAAATAGAACACTAACTTTCTCTCTCCGCGCCCTACTGATATATGTTTTTGTTTTAAATTTTCCTAAATTATTTAATTTTATTATTTAACCAGGTACTTTTTCTTGATTGTTTTTTTACCCAAATAAAATATTAATGGGTAAAAACAAAGCAAAAACATGTACAGCCATATTGCGGAAACATGGAAGACAATGTTGAAAACTAGATCTCCAGAAATAAAGAATAAAGCGTATGTATGGAGAAGAGAACCTACAATACACAAGAT